>PCTK01000194.1:0-6145 GCA_002786505.1 Nitrospinae bacterium CG22_combo_CG10-13_8_21_14_all_47_10
TTCTTCGCCAAGGCTCATCAGGATGACAATACGATGGTTTCTGCATGTCATTCTGAGCGTAAGCGAAGAATCTCGGGGTTGTGCAAAGGTCTCCCTGATAAGGGGGCCAGGGGGGTTGCTTTTTTTGGTTAAACTTTTTTATGAAAATGCACAGCACCAAATCGGGCGGTTATGTTGAGGGCGACACTGCTCTCCATAAATTAAGGGCGCAAACAAAAATCGTCGCCGCATTCTTCCTGCTGGTGGGATCAGGGATTTGCAGTGACTGGAGTCTCGCCATGATCGGTTTGCTGTCAGTTGTGGGAGTTTGTCTGGCCCGGGTGCCTGTTAGGAAAATTTTTCAAATCATCCGGCGCATGGCATGGTTCTTTTTGGCCATTGTGATTTTTCCCGTTTTGTTCACGCCGGGGTTTTATATTGACCTGCCAGCATGGGTTCCCGTTACGATTTCGCGTGAAGGGTTGTTGCTGGGACTGGAATCTTCCTTACGATTGCTTAATATCCTGTTCGTATCTTTGGTGCTGATACGCACCACTTCGTCTGCAGATTGGACGGACGGACTGGAAAAAATTCTGGGCCCTATGGGTCAACGTTTACCGATTATCCGGGATATGCTAGCGGTTGCGGTGATGGCGGTGAAGTTTCTTCCTATGCTATTTGCTGAAACGGAACAATTTATTGTCGACCACCCTATCAATAAAAATGAGCGAGGTTATAAAAAACTGCTTTCTCTCTGCCACTCCATTCTGCAATACATCGCCTGGATATTTTCCGATATAGACAGGTGGTCTGTAAAAACCGGGCGAGCTGGATAAAAATCCAATGGTGGGCGTTAACGCTGGTGCAGGCCACATTCTTTATGTTCCGGATTTTCCCACCACCAGCGTCCAGCCCGAATGTCTTCTCCATGTTCCACGGGTCGTGTGCAAGGGGCGCATCCAATGCTGGGATAATTTCTTTTATGCAGAATGTTGATAGGTACATTATTTTCAATAATGTAGGTCATGACCTGTTCTTCGGTCCATTCCGCAAGAGGATTGATTTTTATTAAAGGAGGATGGTCCGCATCTTCCAGGACTTTAGGAATGTCCGTGCGGGTGACTCCTTGGGACCGTCTTAGTCCGGTGATCCACGCATCCAGTTCGCCCAATGCCCGGTTTAGGGGTTCTACCTTGCGGATATAGCAACACTCTTTTCGGTTATCCACGCTTTCACGAAATGAGAAGAATCCTTTTTCCCGAACCAGATTTTCGACTTTATCCTGATTTGGGAAATAGGTTTTTATTTCAATGCCATATTTTGTTCGCACCCGATCCATGACTTCATAAGTTTCTTCGTGAAGCCTGCCGGTATCGAGGGTGAATATGGTGAGAGATCCGCCGAGTTTGGAGATCATGTCGATGAGCGCCATGTCTTCCATGCCAAAGCTGGAGGCTAATCCGGCTTTGACGCCATATTGGTCCATGGACCAACGTAATAGTTCTTCGGCTGACTTAGACTCGAAATCAATAGATGGTAATGTCATAATAGTGTTCCACTTGACAGGAGAATGGATAGTTTATATAAACTGGGGTTATTTCAGGTGGTCCTTTATAGATGCTCTTACTTTTTCATGACCCATCTCAAAAATCAAGGTCTGGAAACAAAAAAACATTTTAGAGGGAATTCCTTCTATATCATATACGATTTTTTAAGGGTGCGGAACAGTTGTGAAACATTTTTTTTCGAAAATTGAGATATCCAGTCTGAAAATAAAATTTGTTCTGTTTTTTTTGGTTTTGTCCTTTGCGGTTCCTCTTGCCGGTGAAGCGGGAATTTTGGAACAAGTGGAGACGGAACTGGTGGGGCTTGCCGACAAGGTTCGTCCCGCCGTTGTCAGCTTGTCTCCATATATTGCCAAGGGTGCTATCGGGGAAGGACTGCCCAACAAGGGGAGGCCTGCTAATGCCGGTGCCGGGGTTGTCTATGATGCGAAGAAGGGGCTTATTGTCACCAATAGCCATGTGGTGCGCAGTGTCAATAAAATTAAGGTGACCTTTAAGGGTGGGCGCGAGATCATAGGTGAGGTGCTGGGGGCTGATGAAGACACCGACCTTGCGGTTGTACAGGTTGAATCCGAAACGCCGCTGGCTGAAGTTAAGTTCGGCGACTCCAGCAAAGTCAGGGTTGGGCAACTGGTGGTCGCGGTGGGCAACCCGTATGGGCTTAACGATACCACTACTTTTGGCATCATAAGCGGACTCAAAAGGGAAAACATCAATCTTTCCCGCTATGAGGATTTCTTACAGACCGATGCTTCCATCAATCCGGGAAATAGTGGCGGTCCACTCCTGAATATTAAAGGAGAAGTGATCGGCATCAATACAGCGATCATTAACTACGCCCAGAGCATCGGCTTTTCTATTCCGTCCAATATGGTCAAGCATGTGGTGGAGCAGTTGGTTGAGCATGGGGAGGTGCATCGGGGCTGGCTGGGGGTTGGCATAGACCCGGTTACCGAGGAAATTGCCAAAAAGACAAGGGGCCAGGAGGGGGTGGGTGTCATCATCAACTCTGTTTTTGAGGGCGATCCCGCTGATCTGGCGGGGCTTAAAATAGGGGATATCATATTGAAAATAGGCGGGTCGGACATTGATTCCCCGAACAAGATGATCCGGGTGATTGGGGCGATCACTCCTGGGCAGACCATCAACCTGGATATCCTCCGCGATGGCAAGGCTCAAGTGGTGCCTGTCAAGCTGGAATCAAGAAAGAAAAAAACCACCTTGGCCACAACACAGTCGCCTTTGAGTCCATCAGGACTGGGGTTTAGCGTGGTTAATCCGGGGAAGGATGCCAATTTGCCAAACGGTGCTTTGGTTTCCCAGGTCATCCCGGAAAGCTCTGCCGGTTTGAAGGGATTGCGGACGGGGGACCTGATTACAGCCCTCAATGGAGAAGCCGTGGAAAACCAGTCCGAATTTGACCGGTTATTGGGCAAAGTAGATAGGGGAAGCCCGGTTTTCCTATTGGTTTTGAGAAATGAGGAAAAATTCCATTTGGGGCTTGTAAGGGAAAATTAAATTTGTTAAATTGGCGCACCCATTTTGCAATGATTTTAGTTGCAGGAATGTTTTGATTTAAATGATAAATATTATAAACCTTTTGATATAAGGGGTTATGTTTTTCGGCTCACCATTTAAGGGGTGGAAGGAGCCGCTATATGAAAAATCAGGAAGAACAAGATTCATACGGTTTTTATTAGCCATTTTTAGACGCACTACTTAGGAGGTAGAAATGTTTGGTGTCAAAAAGGGGTGGAAAAACTGGCATGCGTTTGCGGTCACGCTCGTGACTTTGGGGCTTTGTGTCCCTGCAGGCGCTGTCTCGACTGACCATTCACATGGCGGTCACAATCTCGGCAACCCGGCGGTTGACAAACCGGCGTGGTTGGAAAAACTTGAAAACCAGGTCGACCATGAAGAGTTAATGGGCGGCATGGAAGGTCGGCAGGAAAAAATGGACAGGACCTTCATGAAGGTCATGGACCAGTTGAAGACAAAACTCAAAGAACACGCCAGCCCGGCCTCTTCCGGCGGCGGGTTTCACGACTCCTGGGCCGCCCATCAGTTGGGGCAGAGTTATCTCCTAGGGCCTACGGAAGCGGCGGCCACAGTTTACAAAGGCGCCCATTGTCCCAGTAACATTCCAGTTAAAAAATACGAAGTCTCCGCGATCAATGTAGAGATCACCCTGAACCAATGGGGAGATTACTACCCAGGCTATATGTATGTCCTGGATAAAGAGATCGACAGGGTTCGTGCTGAAGAAGAAAAGAATGCGACAGCTCGTGAAGATGAACTTGATCCGGGTGCGGTTTCTAACGGCCTGCAGGGCGATGCGATTCAGCCTTTTATCATTCGTGCCAACCAGGGCGATTGTCTTCGCATTAAATTCACCAACCAGTTGGAAGATGAAGATGCCGGTTTCCAGGTGAATGGTTCCGCAATGATCATCAGCTCCAGTGGACAGCCCAACACGGCGGCCACTCCGGGTGCGATTGTTGCCGCCGGGCAGTCACAGGAATACGAATGGTACATTCCCATAGATGAGCAGGAAGGCGGACACATGATCCAGAATCATGCGGGCCGTGATCCTTCTTCATTGGGTTTGATCGGTGCCATGATTGTTGAGCCAAAAGGTTCCCGTTATCTGGATCCATGGACAGGCGCCCCGCTGGAAAGCGGCTGGATGGCTATGATCGCCAATGACGAGGCTCGTGATTTCCGCGAGTTTGGCCTGATGTACCATGAAGTGGGGGACGAGTCTTTCCGTCCTCTCAACCGCCATGGTGAAATGATTCCTCAGCGTGACCCACAGACAGACGCATACCGTCCTTCTGCTCGCGCTATGAACTTCCGCTCTGAGCCTTTTGGTATCAATAACCTGGCTCAGCAGGAGAAGAAATTTCATTTTGAAGATGAGTCTCTGGCTTACAGTTCTTATACTTTTGGAGATGCTCCGACGACGATCCCCCGTTCTTACCTGGGTGACCCGGCGAAGTTCCGTTTGATTCATGGTGGTGGTGAGGTTTTCCATTCTCATCATCCGCATGGTGGAACCATCCGTTGGACCCGTTCTCCGAAACGGGAAGTGCAAATTTCAAACTTGATCACGGCCGCTTATGATGGTCCGGTCAAGTACCCCGTTGTTCGCACCACGACCGACCGGGTTGACGTTGAAGTTATTGGACCCTCCGAGGTTCTGGACCTTGAGACCGAGTGTGGTTCCGGCCTTTGTCAGCGTCTTGCTGGCGACTTCCTGTTCCATTGCCACGTTGCGCATCATTACGTAGCGGGTATGTGGGGCTACTGGCGGGTTTACAACACCCTGCAGGATGGCAACTACCCATTTGGAAGCACCGATATCATGCGTCCTTTGAAAGAGCTTCCTGATCGTGCGGGACGTATTCCGAAAGGACAAACTTCAGACAAACTGGTCGGTAATACCATGGACTGGTTTGGCAAGAAGTTTAAAATTGTCGGGGATGGAAAAAGCGACTGGAGCAAGGAAACACCGGTTGTCAATGTCAAAGACTGGGTGAAGTACATGCTTCCTCCCAAAGGCCAACCCGGTCATGTTGAGGATCAGATCAAGCAGATCAAGGCTTATGACGGTTCTGTCTGGGATTACGACTGGAAAGGCAGTCAGGCATTGTCAGAACGGGAAACCATTACAAAATGGCCGAAGTTCAAAACCCCGCATCCCGGCAAACGCCATCCACTTCAGTTTGATCAGCACGGCAAACTGGCGTGGCCTCATATGACGCCGCATTTTGGTAAGCGTGTTCCCTTTGCGCGTAACCATGGTGGCGCTCCCTGGCTGGAGCCGTTCCATTTGCAGACGGATCACGATGTCATAACAGCGACTGAATCCGGTAGTACTCGAAGTGGTTCAGAGATGGAGAATACGGGTGGCGCCAAACCGGGTGAGCAGGGCCGTTGGAGCCTTTGTCCCGCTGGTGCCGGACGCAAGCAGTACAACCTCCATTTCATCAATACTCCGATTGAGCTTTCGGGTGCGGTCGGAAATACTCCGCCGGTCATCGATAAATACGGCCTGATCTATGTTATCGATGAGCAAATGGCAGAAGTGAAGGCAGATCCTAAAAAAGCCATTCCGCTGGTCATTCGTGCCAACGTGTATGACTGCGTGGACCTTCTGCTTTCGAGCGAATGGGATGATGATGATTTTACCAACTTTCAGATGTCTAAAATCAACATTCATCCGCATTTCTTCCAGTTCGACAACCAGGCTTCAGACGGCGTAATTTCAGGTTTCTCTTACGACCAGTCCATGAGGTCTTACACGCAGTTCACCAAGAAGATGAAAGACGGGCATCATGTCAGCATGCCGATTCCGATGAACGCCAAGCTGTTGAAGGCGACGAAACCGGGTGCTGACACGATCGAGATTCAGATGGCAGAGCATTCGCCGACTTACCATGTTGGGGCTGATATCATTGTTGGTATCGAAGTTCCCAATGGTAAAGACGCGCGCTGGATCACGAACATCACGCCCGATCCCAATAAAGGCCCGGCCAAAGACGGCAAATACACCATCAAATTTAGCGAAGGCATGACGCATGCTCACGCGGCGGGACAGA
>PCTK01000194.1:6185-7276 GCA_002786505.1 Nitrospinae bacterium CG22_combo_CG10-13_8_21_14_all_47_10
TGCTGATGTTGGACTGGTATTCTGGCATGACCATGCGTTCGGCGCGACCACCTGGCCGCACGGCGGAATCGGATCTACCATCGTTGAGCCTTGGGGTTCCACGTATCATGATCCGAAAACAGGTGAAACAATCCGTAGCGGCCCGGTTGCCGACATTCATGGAACCGAGCCTTTCGCTTATGCCCGCAATGGCAGTTTCCGCGAACTGGTTGTTCAGGTTCATGATACGGTGCCGCATACTGCACAGTTGGTAACAAAAGGGAATCCTCCCGGATTGTCGCGTGAAAACGCGATTGCCGCCGGGCAGTCCATTTCCTTCCAGATGCCTTCTACCATGTTGGAAGTGGCTTTCCCATACCTCAATGGTGGAACTCATACCACGGGTGGCGGGTTCAACTTCCGCGCGGCTTCATTGGCTTCACGGCTGAGAAACAACAAGGACGCTTCGCAGTTGTTCAGCAGTAAAGCGCATGGGGATCCTTCGACTCCCATGTTGAGAGCTTATGTGGGTGACAATATTGTATTCCGTCTCTTGCATGGCATGATGAATGAGACCCATACCTTTGTGGTATCAGGGCATGGTTATCGCCCTGAGCGCTATGACAGGGATTCACGCGTGACCAACGCTCTGCATGTTGGTATCGCTGAACGCTATGACCTGGCAACCACCGCGGGTGGTTATCAGGGTATGGCTGGAGACTACATCTATTACGATGGCAGAACCTCCAAACTGTCTGAAGGTGAGTGGGGTATCATCCGGGTGCATGACAAGGCCCAGGGTGACCTGAAAGTCCTTCCGGGTAACGAGGAGTTCGCCAAGAAAGTGCGAAAAACTCTTTGTCCGAAATCTGCTCCGGTTAAGAGCTTCAGCGTTGTCGCTATTGACAAGGCTCTGAAGTTCAACGCCAACGCAGAAGATGAGATTGAAGTAGACTTCGAACGTAAACTTCTCCTCGCCAACGCAGAAGGAAAAATCTTCGCTTTGGAAGGTGAAGCCAAGCAGGCGGCTGACGATGGGCATATGCCTCATCCGTTGACCCTGCGTGCCAATATCGGCGATTGTGTCAAAATCAAACTGACCAACCGTCTGA
>PCTK01000194.1:7329-7943 GCA_002786505.1 Nitrospinae bacterium CG22_combo_CG10-13_8_21_14_all_47_10
ATTGCATGCCAACAACATCGCGTTCGATCCTCTGGATTCCCAGGGTATCAACGTCGGGAACAACCCTGGCGACCAGACGGTGGCTCCGGGCAAATCGAAAAACTACACGTTCTACGCGCACCCTGATTACAACATCAACGGCGCGTTGTTGTGGGATTTCGGTAACCTGACGACAAATGTTCGCGACGGGCTGTTCGGCGGTATCATCATCGGGCCTCGCGGTTCGGTGTATCGTGATCCGGAGACCGGGAAAGATATTTCCATGGGCAACTCCTGGAAAGCGGATGTTATCATCGACAAGTCTTACCCGGAGAATGCGAATCTTGAAAACTACAGGGATTTCGCCCTGTATTTCCAGGATGAGGACAACATTCTCGGAACGTCGTTCATGCCTTACCTGCAGAACGTAGCAGGGTTGACGGGCGTGAACTACCGCCTGGAACCATGGACCTATCGTGAAGACTCTGGTTGTGAACTGGGCAACATGTTCACCGCTTGTGTCGCGGCAGATGCCGATCCGGCCACGCCGACGATCAAGGCTCATGCAGGCGATAATGTCATGATCAACGTGTTCGGGGCTCATAACGAGCAGAACCAGATGTTCAACGTAGATG
>PCTK01000222.1:0-2153 GCA_002786505.1 Nitrospinae bacterium CG22_combo_CG10-13_8_21_14_all_47_10
TGGATGGGCCTTTCCAAAAACCCACAACCCGCCTTCCGGTGGATTTTCAGCAGTTGTAATAATCTGTTTTGCTACCGATTGCGCAAATTTTTCATAGCCCTGGCTCTCCGGCAACAGTGCCGTCACGGTTTGGGCTCCATAAGTCTGGCTCAGGCTGGCGGGAGCTTCTTCAATCCCCAACCGGCGGAACACGTCATTATAAGGATCAAGCCTAACCGCCACTGGCTCCGCCGATAACTGGAAATTAAAATTCTGCCTCCCGGCTGAAAGTTCTATGTGATAAATTTCCCCGACCGGGGACCCGGTCGTCCAGATGGCAACGGGAAGTTTCAGTTTAAACGCAGGATCGGATTGTTCGACCGTCAACCTCAGGTCATACCGGCCCTCAAGGGAAACATAAGACGCTTTCTGCAACTGGATTTCTGGGGCCCCCTTTCGTTTGATCCATTGCTCAAAGAATTTGCTCAAATCCTGCCCTGAAACCTCCTCAAAATTCTTACGCATTTCTTCATAACCGGCATATCGGTACTTGAAGGACGCGTAAAACTTTTTCAATCCTTGCAAAAAGTTTTCATCGCCGACTTCGGTTCGCAACATATGCAAAACCATCAACAGCTTGCCATAACCAATCGCCTGCGAGGCCATGCTGTCCCGGTAAGTAAACGCACTCAGAGGAAAGTCATTTCCCTCATGGACATAATTGGAAAATTTCATCATTTCCTGGAACCTGTAGGGCGCGCCCTTCCCCTTCAACTCCAGAAGAAGGTGGTCGGCAAGGTAGGCGGTCAACCCCTCCGACCAGTTGCCCTGCTCCGGGTCGGGAAATACGCCATTGCCCCACCAGTTATGCAGAATTTCATGCGGATAAGAACTATGCAGAATAAACGGAAAGCGGATGATTCGCGATCCCATCAAAGTAAATGAAGGCATGCCATACCCGGTCTGGCGTGAGTTTTCAATCAGGGCAAATTTTTCATAAGGGTAAGGCCCGATCAAGCGGGAGTAAAAATCGATATAGCCTTTTGCGGTTTCGAGATAACGTTCGGCAAGCTCCTTTTCTTCTTGCAGTAAAAACGCATAAAGGAAAAGTCCGTTATGCTCCGCTTCATAAATATGGAATTTATTACCGATCAAATAGATTTCTTCGGAAGGCTGGGAAGACTGCCATGAAACGATTCTTCTTGTCTCAGATATCTGATCGCTGGTTTTTTTGCCCTGACTCACCACTTGCCAGGGTTTGGGAAGGAAAACCCGCATCTCAAAGGTAACCAGGGAGGAAGGCTCCCTGGACTGAGGGTAAAAATAACTCTCGCCGGAAAAAAAGAAACCATTGGGATCTTCAGGATTATCAGGATCGAGAGAAGGATCATGAAGAATCCCTGAATAATTCAATGTCAATGCTGTCGGACATATGGAAGAACCACTATTGTCCCACGTTATTTTAAGAAGAGCGGACGAAGTTGCCACCTGCCAACCTGCCGGGACAGCCGCAAGTTTCAGGTTAGAGTGAAGGTAAAAAGGCCCGCACTCCCCCTTGGCAAGTTGAATCGTGTCTTCGATTCTGGCAAAGCGCGTGGAGGGTTCCAACTCAACTCGCAATTGGTGATGGATCGGGGAAAATGACCAGCCTGCATTTGGGGTTATGAGCAGAGTCGGCAATAACAGGCACAAACGCAGTGAAAATTTAAACATCAGCAAGCACAATATAGAAAATTTTTCATCAGCCCACAACAGCGTCCAGACCGCGCTGGGTTTCTCCCTCTATCCGCACCACCACTTTATTTGGCAGGCAGGCTGAGAGGCGGTCGGCGTACTGAATGTATCCCGACTTGATGCAGACCTTGAGTTTGCAGGGTGAGCGCACAATTCTCGCCCGGCCTTTTTTAATTTCCACCTCTGTCGTTCCTAACGGGCCTTGCACATGAACGACCTGCTCTGACGTGAGGGGGAAACGGGCCACCCTTTTCGCGTCCACCTCGATGACCACCCAATCGCCACGGTTGAACCCTGAACCAAAATAATAAAAAAGACCTGTGTTAAAAAAAACCAGCAGGACTATCAAAATTTTATCGTAACGATTAAATTCCACAACTTACCTTAGTCACTCCACTGCGCGTCCCGCAAATGAATTTTCGCAGATTTATTTGATTCAA
>PCTK01000222.1:2174-7280 GCA_002786505.1 Nitrospinae bacterium CG22_combo_CG10-13_8_21_14_all_47_10
GTCCGCCATGATAATTACCGGAGGAAAAAAAATTTTCTCCCGGCCCGTGATAACGGCGGACAAACAGGCCAAACCTTTGCGCGGTTCGTACCGCATAAGCACGATTAAATACTTCCTGCTCTTGAGTTGACATTCCCTTTACCTCGGGAACCTGACCCAGCCGAGGGCGCAGGAGGTTTAAAAAGCTTTCATCGGTTTCCCATTGTAACGGAGGCAGGAGCGAAACAGAAGAAAACTCCAGCAATGGCGAGTCATCGGTGATCGCGCCAGCTCCCGCCAGAAAGGGAGACAAACGTTTCCCGTCGGTAATATAAAAATCCGCGAAATCCAGGAAAGAGTTCACTTTCATTTCTTCGGCGATCTGCTTTAGTTGCACGTTGCCCATGAGAGTCTCGAAATGGTTTTTATCCAGTGTCACCGGTTGGCGGCTTCCTACCAGCATAACAATGCGCGTGAGAAAGCTATTCCACACTGAAAACTCAGGAAAAACCTGATCGAAAGTATGGGTGATGGATCTTGCGTCTTCCGGTCCCACCAAATGCAGGGGTAGCCATTGCACCAGCAATCCGTCTTCTTTTAAATGGCTCAAAGCCAGTTCATAGAATTCTTTGGAGTAAAGGTTCACCACTCCTGCCTGTAGCGGTGACATAGGTTCCATGATGATGACATCGTATTCGGACTGCGACCATTTCAAATAGGCCCGTCCATCCTGAATAAACATTTTTGTGTTAGGTCTGTTCAATACATCACGATTCCATTGTGAAAACCATTTAGAAAACTTCAGGACATTTTTATCGATCTCCACCCCATGGACCTCTGCCCCCGGAAACAGGGAGGCTGTTCCCAGGGTATTGCCAGTGCCGAACCCGATCACCAGAACACGTTTCGGAGAAGGGTGTAGCACCATCGGCACAAACCCCATGGCCTGCATATAAGTACTGCCGGAAAACGAACTGGACACGGTGGCGGTGCTGAATCCATCCAGATAAATCGTACGCGCCCGGCTTTCCTTGTCCTCGACAACACTGATGGTGGAAAATTCGCCTTCCTTGTAATCCAACAGTCTTATCCGTTCCGCAGGCACATTGACTTCCAGCCGGGAGAAATTACCCTGCCCGGCTTTTTGAGTCTTTATCTCTGGCACCCAAAATCCTTTCCCCAGCACCAGAACAAAAAGCACCGCGCCTGAAACCATTACCGATAGCACTGGCTTGAACTCCCGGACTTTTGTCAGCACATAAACCCCAAACAGGATCAGGACCGCATAAATCCAATACAAGGACAAACGGATTCCCCACAGTGGTATGAACACAAAAGGTGTCAGGATAGTTCCCAGGACAGCGCCCACTGTATTAATGGAATAGGTATTCCCGAGAATTTTACCCACTCCCTCAAATCGGTAAGAATGAATATGGTTGGCTAAGGGAAAAAGAAGGCCAAACCCAAAAGTGGGCAGGAACATCAACGTGAAGGCAAATAAGGACCGGATCAAAAGAATTTTCTCGGGAGAACTATCGAGACTGTAAAAATAACGGTCCGCCAGCGAGGTCCATTCCGCCAGGTTGGCCAGTACAGGAAGTATGGCTATGCAAAATACGCCAATGGCTATTTCTATCCCGACAAACTTGAGCACCCTGTTGGACTGCCCCAAAAGCTTGTTGGCGGTCAGGCTCCCCAACGCGATCCCCGACAAAAACGTGGCCAGAATAAGCGCAAACGAATACAGCGTGCTCCCCATTGGGAACACAAGAATCCGGGTCCATAAAATCTCGCTGGATAAAGAAGCCATTCCAGAATAGGCAAACATGGCAAAAACCAAAACACCGATGGCGGGCGAGACCTCTGTATCTTGCTGTGTTTTACGCTTTCTGGTTGCAGGCTGGGCAGGGCTGGATTCCACCGAATAAAAAATTCGCGCCTTGCCATAGCACAGCATAAAAACCACCGCGTTGAGTGCTACCGCAAACCAGGTCGCGCCTTGAACTCCCCAAAGCCGAATGGCGAAAAACTGCGTGAACAGACAGCCAAAGACCGCGCCAAAAGTGTTAACACCGTACAAGAGTGAGACCTGGGAGAAAACCCTCTCGGTCTGGTTTCCGGTCGCCCAACACCCTACCAGGGGCAAGGTTGCGCCCATTAATAAAGTTGCGGGAAACATCAAAAGGGTGCTCAAAAAAAACTCCAGCAAATGCACAACCAGGCCAACCTGCCCGCTGGCGGGCAAAATCAGGGGATACAGTTTTTCCAAAAGGCCCAGTCCCAGAGGAAAACACAGGGCATAGAGACCGATCAACCCTTCCAGCAGACCATAAATGCGGATCAGTTTTCCCGGTTCCGTTCCAGAAAGGCGGGCCAGCACGCGCCCCATCCCCCAGGCTCCTGCCGCCAGACCCATCATAAAGGCGCACAACACGGCACTCAGCGCGTACAAACTGGCTCCGAAAATCAGAGACAAATGCCGAAACCATATAAGTTCATAGACCAGGCTGGCGGCGCCCGAAGCAAAAAGGCAGGCATAGGCGATCCATGAAGCTCTGAATGAGGGGTGAGTCATCATAAGAAGGGGGATTTTCCCACAGCATTACCGATTCGTCAATTTGTTGAACAACTATTGCAACGCGATTTCATGAGTGTTATTCTCCCATAAATCCCCAACCCACTAACGTGGGAGGCACTGAGCAATCGTTTAATCTGGCAAGCTGATATTGTTTTTGGCGGCTCGACGAGCTATTGTCCTGTTTCCACCGGGCTTGGTCAGATCAGCGTCACGATAGTTTTCTAAAAACCCTTTTACCCTTTGACGAAATCATGAAAAACAGATTCTACGCTCTCATTGCTTTATCCATTTTTGCATTCACCCTTCCGGTAACGGGAAAATCCTCAGCGCAATCTTCACCCCAAACTTTAAAAATTCCTGAGATCGTGGCAAAGGTTAATGGCGTGGAAATTCAATCAAAATATATTGAGTTCAGGCTGAATCAGATTTTAAACAACGTCAAGCGACCGCTGACCATGCGCGAAAAAACCAGTGTCGTGAAAGACTTGATAGAGAAGGAAGTCGTACGCGAACTGGTCCATCAACAGGGGCAAAAGAAGAATTTGGAGATAGACTCCGACTTGATCGACAAGGAAATGAAAGCTCTTCGCGAACCATACACCAGTGATGAAGAATTTGAAAAAGCCCTGGGCGAGAGGAACATCACCCTGGACGACCTTAAAAAATCCATGACAGTGGATATCAATGCCCGGCAATTGCTTAACGAGCAAATCAAGGGCAAGATCACCATTGCGGACGAAGAGGTCAAAAAATACTATGACGATAACATGGAGAAGTTTCACCGCCCTGAATCGTATAGGACCCGGCACATTCTTGCGGCGATTTTTCCCCCTGACATGTTGAGGTCCACTCCTGTCGCAGAATTGCAAAGCAGAAGGGAAGAACTGACCAAAAAAGCAGAAGAAAGAATAGATGAAATTCTTAAAGAACTTAAAGCTGGAGCAAACTTTGAGGAACTGGCAAAGAAAAAATCAGATGACGAAGCCAGCCGGGAAAACGGTGGCGATCTGGATATCATCTATAAAGGAGTTTTTGACCCGACTTTTGACGAAGCCGTTGCAAAATTAAATCCCGGCGAAATCACTGGAAAAGTAGAAACCCGGTACGGGTTTCACGTCATCAAACTTATTGAAAAACACCCTGCGGAACAGGCACCCTTCGATGAACTTGAGCAGGCCATCCAAAAACATCTGTTCATGGAAGAAGCCAAAAAACTGGTAGAGGTTTATATTGAGGACCTGAGAAAACAGGCGAAGATTGAGACCTTTTTCCATTAGCCAGGCTGGGCGTGGGGCCAAGTACCAGGAAATGTTGGAAGCCCAAAAAAAACCGCACCAGGCCGAGATAATCACCTATTTGCCGCTGGCCTTGCGGAATTCTTTCAGATGGCCCAGCACTTGATCCAAAAGTTCGGTGGGGAAGTATTTGCCCGCCAGGTTTTCCCATGCTGTCGCTCCAGCTTCCTGAAACCGGGCTCTTTCTTTCTCATCGGGAAGGGCAACCCATTTCACGTCATTCTTTTCTAATACTGCATAAGCTTTCTGGTTGTCCTCCTGGATGAGTTGAACCAGTTCCTGCAGACATTCGCCACCGATTTTCTTCACCGCATCCTGATAGGGCTGAGGAAGTTTGTCGAATTGTTTTTTGGAGATCAAAACCCCGCCTGTCGCGTAGCCCATACGGAGTTGAGTGACGTGTTTAACTTTAGTGAACCATTGCAAAGCCAAGGCTCCCTGCGTGGACGAATAAACCGTATCCAACATGCCCGTTTGCAAAGAAAGCAGGACATCCGTGATAGAAAGAGGAATCGGCTGAACCCCCAACCCTTTATAAGCCGCTTCCACCAGCGGGTCCCCCTCCCACATCCAGGGTTTGGACTGGCGAAGGTCATCCACTGAATGAATGGGTTGCTGTGAGAAAAAATGCACCCACCCTACCGGAACCCACCCCAATAACACATAACCTTTCTCTTCATATCGGTCTTTGAAATAGGCATTCATTTTGCCGTATATGTGCTGAATCTCCTCATCGCTCTCAAACAGGAAAGGTAAATCAAGAACCCTCACCTCCGGCAATATCTCTCCAAGCCCGACTCCGGTAAACCCCGCGCCATGAAGCTGGCCAATCCGCATCTTGCGGATCACGTCTTTTTCGTCCCCGGAAACACCGCCAGGGTAGAACCGGAAGGTCACATTGCCCTCGGTGGCTTTTTTAACTTTATCAGAAAGTCTGTGCATGGACTTCATCCACGAGGAGCCTTCGGGAGCCAGCGTGGCAAACTTGATGAGAGTTTTTTCCCCGGCCTGTGCCGGACTCGCTCCAATAACAGTCCATAGCACTGCCAGTATAATCAGGGCACGGATCATAAAAGCTTCCTTAAAAGAGTTCATCAATTTGTCCTAACAGTTTAGCGGCTTTTTTCCGGGCCACTTGATTGGCCAGGCGTTGCTCGGGCAAAAGGTCAGGCGGGGCTTGTAAAACCGCCTGCAATTGCGATTCAAACAACTCCCGGTCCTGATTCTGCACCGCGTAGGTTTTGGCAAAAAACA
>PCTK01000222.1:7323-9218 GCA_002786505.1 Nitrospinae bacterium CG22_combo_CG10-13_8_21_14_all_47_10
ATAAAAAGCGCCCAGAAACAAATGCGGCCCGGCATAATGAAAAGCCGGATTCAAATCATGGACTTTATTCATCAGTTTTTCCAAACGAGGAATATCAGCAAAAGCCTCAACAGAGTCCAGATTCTGCATCAACCAGTTTCCCCAGCATTGTCCCAACCAGAATAAAGCAGGCTGGTGTGAAACCTTGACTTCATCAAGCGCGCGGGACCACTCGTCTAAAGAAAGATCCTGCCATTTTTCCCTTCCCGTCCTGATAACAGTTGCCCGCAAAGCAAAGTCTTTACCTCTTGCATATAAAGAAGAAGCGCGTTCGGGCTGTTTATCTTCCAGAAAGCTGAAGGCATAACCGCAAAACCCTTCGGCCAGGTTTTCCAGTATCCATGTGTTGTCGGGGTCCTCCTTGAGGAGTCCTTCCAGATTTTTCAAGTTGGCGGGGATGGCCTGTTCGGCAAGTTCCGGGTCCCTTCCCTCCTGCATGGCCCGAATCTGGCTCTCTACCAGGGGCAACGCGGCCTGAACCGCCATCCGGCTTGGGGAACACCCGGTTAACAGCAAACCTGTAATTAACAAGGCATAAGGTTTCATGAACCAATCTTAGCAGAACGGCCCAACAACAGGCGACTAATATTTTGACATGAAATGGGCCTTTTGCTACCATCCAAAAGGGTTATACCCTGCCTGTTATTTAACAAGAATAATCTCCGGCGACTAGAGACGTGAGCACCCTTGAACAAAATTCTAATTGGATGAAAAAACTACTCTTCGCTCTGGGAGCCCTATTTGTCGTGGTGGGAATAGCCCGGCAATGGCCGCTGGCAGGAAAAACCTATATGGAGTTTATAGAAGGGAAAGGTTATCTTGCCCTCATGCTGGGATTGATCATGATTGTATTGGGTTTCGCCGTTCCCCTGCTAATGGACGAAGACTCTTAAGCTAACAATATAATTTCAAGGTGCGCTATGGGTGAAGAAGAAATAGAAGGAGAGGGATTTGTTTTTAAAGACAGCCGTTCCTCACAACTTTCTGAGGATGAAGCTCAGGAACATGATACACAGACTGAAGCACAAAAAACCTCTCACTCACAGGAACAGGCACATCAACAACCTTTCAAAATTGATTTTTCCACCTTCATCATGTCGCTGACGTCATCGGCCTTTTATCACCTGGGCGACATCGCCGACCCGGAAACCGGAAAAACAGAAACCAACCTGCCAGCGGTCCAGCAAACCATTGATATGCTTATCATGCTGAGAGAAAAAACCCAGGGCAACCTTACAGAAGAAGAAAGCAAACTTCTGGAACAACTCGTCTATGAATTGCAGATGAAATTTGTAGCTAAATCGAAAAAATAAGATCCTCTGTGTCTCTCAAAACCGATCAAAATGGAATGTTCATCTATGGTATGACCAATACCGATGAACTGGGCGGATTTCTCAAGCACAAGTTTTCTGAACACCAGATCCAGCAAGCTTACGAATACCTGGTAGAAGCCTCAGAAGGAAAAGCCCGAGACGAAAAAATATCGCCTCTACGGGTATTCTGGCAACATCTCAAAAAAGTTTACAATGAGGGTGTACCGCCGCTGGCATGCCACCGGGGGTGCTCCCACTGTTGTCATACGGGTGTGTCCTGCACCCAACTTGAATGGGACGGCATCCTGAAAAACGCCGAGGAAAACGGTGTCGATCTCCATGCTGTCATGGAACGTTCGCAACGCACCATCAACAAGGTGGATGAGGTTCTTAAAGCAGGAAAAAACCTGGACCAGGTGGACTGGCATAGACTGGTTATCAACCAACCCTGCCCGTTTCTCAGTGAAGAGGGTGCCTGCGAAGTCTATGAAGATCGACCGCTGGACTGCCGCATGGTGGTGGCGTTTCGTGGTGTCTGCGAAT
>PCTK01000249.1 GCA_002786505.1 Nitrospinae bacterium CG22_combo_CG10-13_8_21_14_all_47_10
AAGGTCCTGCCGGTTTTTTTCTCTCTTGCGATATATGATAAACCGGCCATCGGGGGACCAACTGGGTTGCTCACAGCTTTCACAGTCCGTAGTCATGAGGAAGCTCTTATTCGTGTTTAGATCATATATCCTGATTTGGAACTTTCTCCCAACTCTTGACGTGTAGGCAATTTGGTCTCCATTGGGAGACCAGGCCGGGTTATCGTTATAAGAAGAACCAAAAGAGATACGGGTCACCTTGGACTTGTCACCATTGGAAGAATCCATTATATAAATTTGAGGGGCTCCTGTTCCTGAACGGTCAGAAGTGAAAGCAATTTTTTTTCCGTCCGGCGACCATGTCGGGGACGTATCGATATTAAAATGGTGGGTTAAGCGTTGCAGTCGCCGGTCTTTATTCAAAACATAAATCTCAGAGTTTTGATCCCTGCTTAACACCAGGGCAATCTTCTGCATATCCGGGGACCAGGCCGGGGCGGCATTCAAGCCGGGAAGGCGGTGAAGAGTCTGCCGTTTTTCTCCAACCGCGTTGATCATGATCAAATCCGGGTTATGCGCCGCGTACGAGGTATAAACAATCCATTCTGCATCAGGGGACCAGGCCGGATTGAGATTCACCGTATGATCATGGGTCACCTGCCGCAGGTTGTACCCATCAAAATCTATCAGATAAATTTCCTTGCCTGAGTTTTCCTGCTTCAGGAAAGCGATCTGGGTTTCCGCGATACCGCGTTTCCCCGACAACTGCATGACAACCTCGTCGGCAAAACGATGAATGGTTTTTCGAAGCAGGTCGTGAGAAGCCTTATAACGCTTGCCGATCAGGAACCGTTTATTCACCGCATCATAAAGGCGAAAAGTAAAAGCATGCCCCTTCCCGTTTGCCACCACATTATACTCCGTCTTAATGAGCCATTGGGCTCCTACCTGGTGCCAGCTTCTGTAGTCCACTTTGGAGCTTGAGAGTTCCATTTTCTCCAATTCCTCAAACATCGGTTTTTGCAGAGGCGAAAACCATTCGGAAAGCACTAAATCCTTTTCCAGAATTTTTTTCGCTTCCTGGGCAATCCCCATGACATCTTTGCCGGAACCTTTGACAACAAAGTCGGTAATTGCCACGACAACTTTTTTTCGTGTCTCAAGTTCCAGATCAATGCGGAGCTGAGGTTCCGCCCAACCAGTCCTGGCCTGAAACAAAACCAGAACCATTAAAACAAGAGGTACATAGAAACCGGATTTAATTGTCTTTAGGAACATATTTAAAATATATATTTATATGAAGGTTAGACATCTTTAACTCCTTGGGGAATTCAGGAAAAGGTACCGAATCCAATACCGCCCTGACAGCCAGGGTATCCAGGACATTCACGCCAGAGCTTTTTTTGACAAAAGGCTTATCAATATTTCCACCGGGAAAAATAAAAAAAGAAACCACTACTTCCTGATTATGTTCTTCGGCCAAAGGTTCCCGCCAGTTCTTATAAACTCTTTCCTGAATCAGGCCCACATACAACGATTGCATATCCGCGCCGGGGGTCCCTTCTTTTTTCGTCACCACATAGGATTCTCCCGTTCCTGATTCTGTCGTGAAGCGGGAAGTCTTTGGCAGTGTGCGCAACTTACTCTGGAAAGTGGAGGAAGCAACCCGGGCACTGGAAATCTCAACTTTTACCGGCTCTGATTCTACAGATAAAGAACCAAATTTCTTCACAATGGAATCGAAGGATTCACTGTCCTTCTGTGTTTTTTCCTGGGGTCCGCCTGACTCCGCCACCCCCTCTTGAGGAACAACCCGTGTGGGCGACGCCTCCAACTTAGCCAACTGTTGCAATTCCTTCAACAAATCCACTTCAGAGTCCTGGGGTTTTCCCGGCTCCTGTTTTTCTGGAGTCGGCTTTTTCAGGTCTTCCATAGCCACTTTTTTTCGGCTTGTTTCGGGAAGGCTTTCTTCCATCTTAAGCTCTTCAAAATTCTCCAGAATATCCTGATGTAGAGGAACAGGCTCAACGGCCTTTATTTCATCAACCTTCTTGTTTTTCAAAGTTTCCAGTTCCCGAAAAGTCTCCTCGGTAACAGATTTTTTATTAAATGGTTTGCTAGCGAGAGGTTTACCCTTGGGTTTCTCCAGCCGTGCCAACTGGTCCAGCTCTTCCACCATTGTTTTCCCCGGTGGGGTGGACATCTTTGTTTCCAGTTTATTCAACTCTTCCAGGATTCCGGGAACTTGAACCTTCGGCATCCTTTTTACTTCTTTAACTTTTGCCGATTTGGAAGCCGGGGCTTCCTTTGAGGTCGCAATTTTTTCGATGGGTTTCTGGCCCTTGGGTTCTTCAGCTATTTTCGGTGGTGCCAAAACTTTTGGCGCGGCCGACTTAAACCCCTCCGGCTCACTGACCAGATTAACCATAAATGCCGGCACCACCACTTTCTCAGGAATACGGGGTTTGGGAAGAAACAGGACGACGGATAAAAGCAGAAGATGCACTAAAACAGAAAACACAAGCATCTGATTAAAATCAACGGGCTGGGAAAACTGGGCTTTCATGACTCTACAGGTTCGGTCACCATTCCAATATTCTGTACTCCGGCCTGCTTCACAGTGGATAAGACATGCATGACAAAACCATAATCAAGGGTTTTGTCCGCCCGCAGATAAACTCCCCCATCTTTATTGGCTTCGACATACTGCTCAATCTTAAGGGTTAACCCCATCAGGTTTGTCAGTTCTTCCTGCTTCCAAAATATTTTTTTACTGCTCTTTAAAGTAATGGTGGGGATTTCTTTGATGGTGATTGGAGCGATTGATTCTTTAGGCAGTTGGACATCCAAGCCGTGTTGCATGAGTGGGGCAGTTATCATGAAAATTACCAGCAAAACCAGCATGACATCCACAAAGGGTGTCACATTAATTTCCGCCATAAATGGTCTTCGTTGCTTCAGCATAAGCGTTTTTTTTCAGGACCAAAGGAAGAACCGGTCATGAAAGATCGAACGATCTTTCTTCCACCCGTTCCCGCACGAAATTTTTTTCCGCCATGTAGACAAAATCCAGCGAAAAATCATCCATCACAGATGTGAAAAGCACAATTTTATTATTGAAATAGTTGAAGAAAATGACAGCCGGGATTGCCGCCACCAGCCCCGCGGCCGTCGCAATAAGCGCCTCTGCGATTCCGGGAGCAACGCCCCCTATACTGGCTGTGCCCTGCAACCCGATAGACCGGAAAGAATGCATGATTCCCCAGACGGTTCCGAACAATCCGATAAAAGGGGTTGTGCTTCCCGTTGTCGCAAGAAAATCCAGTCGGTGCGACAACCGTTCCACCTCGCGGTTGATAGCCTTATTGAGGGCAAGACTAATGCCTTTTAAATCCCTGGGGGTCACCAACAACCCCCCCCCTTCGGATAGAGTCTCTCCGCGTTTTTTACGTTCTTCCTTGGCCATCTCCTGAAAAACATAAAGTTCCCGATAACCCGTCAGGAATACCCGAGCCAATGGGCTGACCCGCAACTCTTTGGCAAAATTGTAAATATGGGTCAGGTTTTCTGTTTTCGAAAAAGTTTCCAGAAACCGGACATCCTCACCTTTTGCCCTTCGATAGGTGTTGAACTTATTGAAGATAATCGCCCAGGACACGATGGAAAATATAAGGAGCAAAAGCAAAACTCCCTGGGCCATAGGGCTCGATTGCATGACCAGTTCAACAACACTTAATGGATTATCAGAAATTACATTTTGCACACGGAACCTCTTCGCGGAAAAAGTGAGGCCCAAAGGCAGGACGCCAAAAGGTATAGGTTTACTTTCTTCTAACTAAATCAACGATTTACTTTAATTAAATCTCCCGTTCAAGTCAAATCTTATTAAACACAAAAAACTGCGAAAAACATAGTCAAAGGAAATTCAAGAGGGTTGAGAGACCGAGGGTGATTTTTCTGCGGTCCAAATTATTTCTTCGCTCGTTCTAAATACTCTCTCGATGTCGTCGAAACTCGCACCACTTCGCCTATTTGAATAAACTGCGGCACCGTCACAACCAGACCTGTTTCAAGCGTCGCAGGTTTTCCCGAACCGGAAGCAGTAGCTCCTTTCAAAGGAGGTTCGGTATCAACAACCTTAAGCTCCACAGTCTCGGGAAAAAACACACCAATGGGGCTATCGTCGCAAAACTCAACCTTCACTCTGGCGTTGGGCAAAAGAAAAGCCTTGTCGTCGCCGATGACTTTTTCTTCCAGAAACGTCTGCTCATAAGTTTCGCAGTTCATAAAACATAAGCCCGCAGGATCATCGTACAGATATTCCATCTCCACCTGCACCATTTCGGCCCGTTCTACGGATTCATCAGAGCGGAACTTAATTTCTGTTTGCGTTCCATCCTTTAGTTTTCTAAGCTTGGCCTGCATGGAGGCCTTGCCTTTTCCCGGAGTGCGATGTTCAGCAGACATGACACGATACAAATCACCCTTAACCTTGATCACATAGCCGGGGCGAAGCCCATTACCATTAACAAAAGCAA
The DNA here is from genome assembly GCA_002786505.1 of Nitrospinae bacterium CG22_combo_CG10-13_8_21_14_all_47_10. GTDB lineage: Bacteria > Nitrospinota > Nitrospinia > Nitrospinales > VA-1 > LS-NOB. The sequence continues at coordinate 4,518 of PCTK01000249.1, forward strand.
CCATTCGACGAGTTCCCCAAATTTATTGATTTATTGAAGCAGGATAAAAAGAGTTGTTCACCCTTAAAACTGATGATTATCATTGATGCGGATGGTAAGAATCAAGGAAAATTCAAATCCAACCAGAAATTCTCAGGAACGTTAGTAGCATGATATGTCCCTTGTGTAGTTTTCCAGCCCATTACCTGACCGCCGGAGAAAATCGGGAATACTGGCTTTGCTCAGAGTGCCGGGCTATATCCGTTCCCGCAAACTTTCATATCCCCCGGGAGGAAGAGGTCAAACGCTACCGGAGCCATGAAAACAGTCTGGAGAACGAAGGTTATGTCCGCATGTTTCAGGAAAAAATTGATCTTCTTAAGACCTATGAAATCAAGTCCGCTCTGGATTATGGTTGCGGCTATGAACCCGTCCTGAAAACCATGCTGGAAAACCAGGGAATCAAGGCGGACGGATATGACCCTAACTTTTTTCCCTACATCCCAATAGACAAACATTATGACCTGGTCATATCCACAGAAACCTTTGAGCATCTCAGAAACCCGGCGGAAGAAATCCGGCGCGTTGCCAGCATGGTAGCGCCGGGAGGAATTCTCGCGATCATGACCCGGTTTTATCCAGCCAAAGACTTCTCCGACTGGTATTATAAACGCGACCCCACCCACATTATTTTTTATTGCTCCGAAACCTTTCAGTGGCTGGAAAAAAACACCGGGTTCAGATTGGTATTCAACAATGAACATGATTTTGTGGTATTAAAGAAACCCCGGCCAGCGGCCGGTGGCAACTAGCAATAGCTTTGCTTTAGCTAGCAAGGAGCTGTCTCGGCTTGACAAGTTCTTGCCCTCTGCCTCCCCTGCTAAGTAGCTAGTTGAACCGAATAAATTTTTTGCCAGCCGGGCAGAGTTATTGCACGCTGGCCCCACGCCTAGTGGAGAGAGGTATTATGGCAGGAGAATATATTTTTACCATGCAGGACCTGATAAAACGTTATGGACGTAATGAGGTGCTCAATGGCATCAACCTCAGCTTTTATCATGGTGCCAAGATCGGCATCGTCGGAGAAAACGGATCGGGCAAATCTACCATTCTTAAAATCATGGCAGGACAGGACAAGGAATTTGAAGGTCGCGCCCAGCCCTTAAAGGGGACCACCGTCGGGTTCCTTCCTCAGGAACCGGTTTTGGACGATGATCAAACCGTCCGGGAAAATGTGGAGCAGGCTTTTGGCCATATTAAAAACATGATTTCCGAGTTCAACGAGGTCAGCGCAAAAATGGCCGAACCCATGTCCGATGAAGAAATGGAAAAAGCCCTGGAAAAAATGGGTCGGCTCCAGGATCAAATTGACGCCGCGGATGGGTGGGAGTTGGACCGGCAGGTTGAGGTGGCAATGGATGCCCTCGTGCTTCCCGCCGATGACCAGAAAGCCGGAACACTGTCAGGCGGTGAAGCCCGACGGGTCGCCCTTTGCAAACTGCTCCTGCAAAAACCCGATATGATTCTTCTCGACGAACCCACCAACCATCTTGACGCCGAAACCGTGCAGTGGCTGGAAGAAACACTCGTCAATTATCCCGGCAACATCATCGTGTCCACGCATGACCGGTATTTTCTCGACAACATCACAAAATGGATCCTTGAACTGGAAAGCGGCAAAGGCAGACCCTTCGAAGGCAACTACAGTTCCTGGCTGGAACAAAAAGCAGAAATCCTTAGGCGAAGGGAGAAATCTGCTTCCACCCTGCAGAAACGGCTGGAAAAAGAACTGCAATGGTTGAAGGAAAGTCCCGGCGCACGGCGCAAACACAATAAAGGCCGAATCAATGAATACGAAAAACTTTCCGCCCACAAAGTAGACATTGAAGATAATTCGCTCGAAATCCAGATCGCTCCCGGCCCTCAACTTGGCGAACAGGTGATCGAAGTGGACACCATCAGCAAGGGGTATCAGGATGGGGAGCCGCTCATTAAAGACCTGACTTTCTCAGTGCCCCGTGGGGCGGTGGTCGGGATGATCGGCCCCAATGGTGCCGGGAAAACCACCCTGTTCCGCATGATCGCCGGTGAAGAACAGCCCGATTCAGGAACTCTCAAGCTGGGGTCCACGGTAAAACTTTCCTATGTAGACCAGCACCGTCACGATCTGAATCCTGACAACACCGTATTCGAAGAAATCACCGGGGGCACCGAGCATATGGAAATTGCGGGAAAGACCATCATCTCCAGAGCCTATGTCGGCCGGTTCAATTTTAAAGGTCCCGATCAACAGAAAAAAGTGGGAGAACTTTCAGGCGGGGAACGCAATCGTGTTCATCTGGCAAAACTTCTCAGACGAGGGGGCAATGTCCTGCTCCTCGACGAGCCCACCAACGACCTCGATGTGACCACCCTGCGAAATCTCGAAAACGCCATCCTCGATTTCAGCGGATGCGTCCTGGTGATCAGTCATGACCGGTTTTTCCTCGACCGTATCTGCACCCACCTTCTGGTTTTTGAAGGAAACAGCAAAGTGCGGTGGTTCGAAGGAAACTTCGATGAATATCAGGAAAAACGCAAGCAGGAGTTGGGAGGCCGGGAAGAAAACAGACGCTCAAAATATAAAAAACTCACCATTCACTAACCCGCATATTGCATGAGCAAAAAGTTTAACATGAGCAAAT
>PCTK01000019.1:0-147 GCA_002786505.1 Nitrospinae bacterium CG22_combo_CG10-13_8_21_14_all_47_10
CGGGGACATCATACTTATTCCTTGACACCAGACGAGGAGCAGGCAGAATCCTGGTCATGGGCCGAATTGCCAGAGTTGTTGTTCCAACGGTATGTTCAATTTGTTTTTTTGGACCAAAAACCGGACATTTCTATTTTGGCTGGACTT
>PCTK01000019.1:242-7174 GCA_002786505.1 Nitrospinae bacterium CG22_combo_CG10-13_8_21_14_all_47_10
TTTTCTTTCCAGGACCGTGGTTTCTGAAAAATGGTTTGGGACTGCCATTTGGTTGTTCGCATTGATACTTTTCTCAAATTGTTCCACCACCACGACCGAGATTCTGCCGGATGATAATAAAACCCTGGCGCAGAAAAAATTTAAAGAGGCTCTGCAGGCTGGCTCATTAAACCAGCAGGATAAAATGGTGGCTTTGCTTAAGGAGGCAATAGATCTGGATCCTGCGGGACCCAATTTTCATTTTTTCCTGGGCCGGGCATATTTTGTCCAGGGCAACCTTGAGGGGGCAGAACGGGAGTATTTAACAAGTATCAAATTAAACAATAATTTAAAGGACTCTTATCGGCAGTTGGGTCTTATTCATATGCAACAGGGGCACTGGGAAAAGGCGATCCAATATTTTCGGGAAGACCTGGCACTGCCTGGAACCCAGCAACCCCAGCAGATTTATAACTGGATCGCACTGAGCTTTTATAACCTGGAAAAAAAGAATGAAGCAGAAATTGAGTGGAAAAAAGCCCTTGAAATAAAAGATAATGCAGGAATAAGGCTTAACCTGGCTTTGGCCTATATTAATCAGGGGCGCTTTGAGCAAGCCAAACAATCTTTGCAAAAGGCCCTGTCTCTCAGGCCGCGTTTTTCTCAGGCCCATTTTGAACTGGCGCAGTTATACTTAAAGGAAAAAAATAAGGATCAAGCAGTGGATCATTTTCAAAAAGTGATTCTTTATTCCCCCAGGGGTGACTTGGCCAAAAAATCGCAAGAATACTTAAAACTGGTTCGTCCTGAATAAAAATGATGGTTGAAAATTTTGGTTCATACTTAAAGCATGAACGCGAATTAAGAGGGGTGCCTTTGGAAGAAATAGCCGGGACCACCAAAATTCATATTCGTTTTCTTAAGGCTCTTGAAGAGAATTCCTTTGACGAACTTCCGGGCGAAGTTTTTGTTAAAGGGTTTATCCGATCCTATGCCAATACTATTGGTTCCGATGTTGAGGAAATCCTCAACATCTATAAAGAATCTGTTGAGCTTAAAAGGCAGGAACCCCCCTCCCTCCCTCCTTCTTCTGGAATACAAACCAAAACCATTTTAACATTTGGTTTGTTGATTCTGCTGATTGTTGGCTCGGTCTTTGGAGTGAGAACCCTGATAAAAAAGGGGGACAGCCAAGAGGGGAAAGTCCCCTTCATTCAAAAGCAGGCTGAGACAACCCTGCCAGAACCACCAGTAAATTCGGATATTTTGGTGGTGCAAAAAAATGTAGATGTTGAGAAAGCGGAGTCTGCCCCGCCTGAGACACCCGAACTGCCCATTGACTCGCCCAAACAAATGGCAGAAGACTTGAATGAGAAAAAAGTCTTACCTCCACAAGAAGTACCGTTGGATTCGCAGAACTCAGCCGTTTCACGAATTGATCCGAGTCCTCCAAGCCCTGCCGATATGGAAAAACCTTTAAAACTTACGATTCGGGCAAACGAAAATTCGTGGTTTAATATGACGATTGACGACTTCAGGGAAGAGGATTTTATTCTTCCTGCAGGCACTGCAAAGACCTTCTGGGGTAATGATGTCTTTCGGTTGACAGTGGGCAATAGAACGGGAGTAAAATTATTTTTAAACGGCGTAGAATTAATTTTACCGGAAGGTAAAGACAGGGTGGTCAAAGACTTTATTATTAACTCTAAACTGGTAGAGTGAACCGTGGCTAAAATTGATGCCTTCTTCAAGCTGATGAATGAGCAGGGAGCTTCAGACCTCCACCTGATTGCAGGTTCTCAACCTATACTCAGAGTGCATGGTGATATGGAGCGGGTCAAATACAAAGCGCTGGATAATGATGAACTGAAAGCCATGTTGTATGAAATTGCTCCGGAAAATAAAATCAAGGTTTTTGAAGAAACCGGAGATGTGGACTTCGCCTATGAAATCCCCAACCTGGCCCGTTATCGGGCGAATTATTTTCAGCAAAAATGGGGAGTGGGAGCGGTTTTCAGGGAAATTCCCAGCACAATTCTGACTTCCGAACAACTGGGTCTTCCCAAAGTCATCACAAAACTTTCCATGTTGCATAAGGGCATGGTTCTGGTCACCGGGCCTACGGGGAGCGGAAAATCCACTACGCTTGCCGCAATGATGGATTACGTCAACAAAAATAAAAAAAGCCATATTATTACTGTTGAAGACCCGGTGGAGTTTGTGCATAAAAGCCAAAGCTGTATTGTGAATCACCGGGAGGTAGGGGTGCACACCAAGGGATTCAAGTCCGCCCTGCGTGGAGCTCTGCGGGAGGATCCGGATATCATTCTAGTTGGTGAAATGCGGGATCTGGAAACTATTGAGCTGGCTTTGGAAGCCGCTTCTACGGGCCATTTGGTTTTCGGCACGCTTCACACCCAGAGTGCGGCAAAAACTATTGACCGGGTCATCGATGTTTTTCCGGCTCACCAGCAGTCGCAAATTCGTACCACCCTGTCTGAATCCTTGAAAGGGGTGGTGGCACAAAATTTGTTCAAACGTATTGATAAAAAAGGAAGAATGGCGGTACTGGAAATCCTGGTGGTGACCCCGGCGGTTTCCAACCTGATTCGTGAAGGCAAGACCTTTCAAATTCCTTCCGCAATCCAGACGGGGAAAAAATATGGCATGCAGTCTTTGGACGATGCCATCCTGGTGGCTTTAGAAGAAAAAAAAATCAGCCCCGAAGATGCTTATGACAAGGCAATTGTTAAAGAGCGGTTTATTCAGTTCCTGAAAACTCCTCCAGAATTTTTATGAGGGACTTATGAGAAAAGCGGAAGTCGATCATATTTTAACCACCATGCTGGAAGCGTTCGGAAATATTTCCGACCTCAATATCACGGTAGGAAAACCCTGCCAGGTAGAATCATCGGGGCAATTGACTCCGGTTCCCATAGACCCGTCCATTGAGAAGCTCACACCTTTCCAGGCAGAAATATTTGCCATGAATTTAATCAATGCGGATAGAAGGCTGACAGAAATTTTAATCCAGCAAGGTTCCTGTGACTGTTCCTACTTTTTGGTGGGCAAAGCAAGATTTCGTGTGAATATATTTTCACAGCGCGGAAACTACTCCATTGTATTAAGAAAGTTAGAAACGCGAATTCCATCCATTGAAGACTTAAAGCTTCCGGAGCAGTTTGCCAAAGCGGCGGAAGAAAAAAATGGACTGATCCTGGTTACAGGGGCAACCGGAAGCGGAAAGTCGACCACGCTTGCGGCTTTGTTGAATAAGATGAACGAGGAAAAATCCGTCCACATTATTACCCTGGAAGATCCCGTCGAATTTGTACATCCCCATAAAAAAGCGACTTTTAACCAGAGGGAACTGGGCAGTGATTATGATGCCTTCTCCAGCGGCCTTCGGGCGGCCCTTCGCCAGGCGCCGAAAGTTATTCTGGTTGGTGAAATGCGCGACCGGGAAACGGTAGAGATTGGCCTTAGTGCGGCTGAAACCGGGCATCTGGTCATGAGCACTTTGCATACGGTCGATGCGGGGCAAACCATCAACCGTATTGTGGGCATGTTTTCCCAGGAAGAGGAGCAACAGATACGTATCCGGCTGGCAGACACAATTCGTTGGATCATTTGTCAACGTCTGCTTCCCAAGGTGGGTGGGGGCCGGGTGGCATTGCTTGAGATCATGTCCTCCAATATGCGGGTTAAGGACACCATCATCAATGGCGAATCCGAAGGTAAAACTTATTACGAAATCATTACCAACGGTGATGCATACGGTATGTGGACTTTCGATCAGCATATAATGAAGCTGTATAAGGAAGGGCTTATCACAGAAGAAACTGCTATGGCATATGCTTCCCGAAAGGCTGTGGTTGGCCGAGGCATAGATACTCTTAAATCAGCCAAAGGGGAAAAGACCACGGATATTGATGGGCTTGATATGGACGATGAGTATGAAGCCCAAATCAAAAAATAAGAAAGGGTGAACCAAGATGCAAGTATTGTGTAATGCCTGTCAGCGGTCCATGAACATTCCGGATGAGAAACTTCCAAAGGACCAGGCTTTCTCGATCACCTGTCCGGGGTGTAAAAACAAAATCAAAGTTGATCAACACCTGAAAACCCAGGAATCATCGACACCACCAGCCGCCGAATCTGAAGAGGCGTTAGACGCGCCAAGCATGGTTGTTGAGCATGAAGAATTTGAAGATGATGAACTGGTTATTTATGAGGAAGGAGACCAGCTAGCGTTGGTGTTGGACGAAAAAAACCAGTCTGTTTGGACCGAGGCGCTGGAAGGCAGGGGTTATAAAATTCAATACGCCAAATCACCGGAACACGCGGTGCATAAAATGAAGTTCACCCACTTTCATTTTATTGCCTTGCATGAAAACTACAAAAACAAGGATCTGAATAATAATCCTGTTTATAAAACTCTGATCGAAATGCCCATGGTGACGCGACGGAACATTTTTTTGGCGTTGCTGGGAACGAATTTCAAAACCTTGAATAATATGCAGGCTTTCCAGAAAAGCGTCAATGTTGTGATCAATGAGAAAGACCTGGATAAGCTGGAAGATATTTTAAAGAAATCGGTGACCGAAAATGAAATTTTTTACAAGGTATTCAAAGAAACCCTTCACTCTATGGGGAAAGCATGAAGCCACAAGACACACCCATTCATCAATACTATTCGGATGGTGATACGATCATTACCGAAGGGATTATGAGCAACAATGCCTATGTGATTCTCAAAGGCAAGGTTCGCGTTACTCAGAAAGTGGATAAAAAAATTGTCACGGTGGCAACTCTCAAGGAAGGAGAAGTTTTTGGAGAAATGGGCCTGATTTCAGAAACGGTGCGGAGTGCCAATATTTCGGCTATTGGAGAGGTGACAGTTGGTGTGATTGATAAGGAACTTTTTAACCAGGTAATGAATGCCCTTCCCAATGGCATGAAGCCCATTCTTTTGGCATTGGTAGAACGCCTGAGAATCACCACGCATTTACTGACACGCATTGGGCTGGAGCTTGAAAATACAAAAAATAAAATTAACTCCTATACTTTAAAACAACAGGAATAATTTATTACAAATGCCTACATTTACCTACAAATCACGGGTCCGGGGAAAAATGCAATCCGGGGAAGTGGAAGCGGAAGACGAAAAGTCCGCGATCTCCAAGCTGAAATCACAGAATATTCGTGTCACCGCGGTCAAGAAAAAAGCCGGTGAAAGCGCTTTATTTGGGCCAAAGGTCCATAAAATTACCACCCGCGACGTGGTCATTTTTACCCGGCAATTTTCTACAATGGTAGATGCCGGCCTTCCTTTGGTTCAATGCCTGGATATTCTTGGGAAACAGGCGGATAATCCAACCTTTGGTAACACGATTTTGAAGGTCAAAGGAAATATTGAGGTCGGGAACAATTTGTCGGAATCCCTGAAAAAATTTCCAAAAATCTGGGATGCGCTTTATTGCAATTTGGTCGAAGCGGGAGAAGTGGGGGGAATTCTGGACATTATTCTGAGGCGTCTGGCCGCGTATATCGAAAAAGCAGAAGCGCTAAAGAAAAAGGTGAAATCCGCGATGGTTTATCCGGGAGCTATTATCACTGTGGCTTTTGTTGTCGTGGCGTTTTTAATGATCTTTGTAATTCCCGCGTTTGCTACCATGTTTGAGGGTGGGGGCCAGGAACTGCCGGGACCAACTCAAATCGTTATGAACGTCAGTAGTTTTTTCCAAAACCAATGGTGGGTCATGATAGGCGGAACCGTTACATTTTTTTTCGTCTTCAAAAGGGTTTATGCCACTGAGCGGGGAAATATTGAAATAGACAGAATTGCTTTAAAACTCCCGGTTTTTGGAATGTTGATTCGTAAAGTTTCGGTGGCAAAATTTACGCGGACTTTGGGAACCCTGATTTCAAGCGGGGTGCCTTTGATCGAAGCCTTGGATATTTGCGCACGCACATCGGGAAATAAAATTGTTGAAATAGCTGTGTTTAAAACCATTGAAGCGATCAAGGAAGGTGAAACTATTGCCGCCCCCCTTTCGAGGGAAGATGTTTTCCCTCCCATGGTTATTCAAATGATTGATGTTGGGGAAGCCTCGGGTTCCCTCGATAAAATGCTGGCAAAAATTGCAGACTTTTATGATGAAGAAGTTGATGCCGCAGTAGAGGGTCTGACGGCCCTCCTTGAGCCTATGTTGATGGTTTTTCTGGGAATTATTGTCGGTTTCATTGTTGTTGCCATGTACCTGCCTATATTCAAAATGGGAGAAGCCATTTAGACGAGGGGTGAAATCTTTGGCGGAACCGACCGCACTATGACACGCGAAACCCACAATCAGGATCAGGAATTAGCACAACGAGTCAAAAGAATAATGTTCTTGAGGGTCTTCTTTTTGACCGGCTTTGTGATCCTTCTGCTTACCTTTCAACAGCGTTTGGGGATTACCGCACCGATAGGGCCCCTCTGTATGGTTATAGGGGTGGGTTTTTTCCTGTCCCTGATTTACGCGGCTCTCTTCAGGTTTTTGACCTTGACGGAGAATGCTTCGCTTCAGGTTGCGGGAGACCTCCTTCTGGTGGGAGGCATTCTTTTCACAACAGGCGGTATTGACAGCCCCATCTCCTTCCTGTTCTTATTTGTAATTATTGCATCCAGTCTCACCTTACCGAGAGCGGCGGCCTATCTGGCGGCTTCGGGCGCTATTATTATTTATGGGGTGCTGGTAGACCTTGAGTATTTTGGCATCATCACTCCCATTTATTTATTTCCAGAATCGAAGTTGTCTTTTGAAAGTGGTTATGTTTTTTATGTGATTTTTTTAAACATCGTCTCCTATTACACCATTGCTTACCTCAGCAGTTTTCTCTCACATCGACTGCGAATCGTTAAAGAAGAACTGGTTCGCGCAAGTATCAACCTGGAAGAGCAAAGGGCG
>PCTK01000026.1 GCA_002786505.1 Nitrospinae bacterium CG22_combo_CG10-13_8_21_14_all_47_10
CGTACCGGTTGCCAGATTTTCGTTTGTGTCAGCGGCAACCTTTTGCTCAAACAATGAAGGATTATTTTCTTTACCCAAAAATTCTCCTGATGGATTTTGATGGCCCGATTCCCCACCAACAGTAACGGTGAAGCTATCCACCTTGAGGCCTTGTCCATTCATGGCATCGCGCAACTGATTGAAGTTGTTTTCGATGACCTGCTTCACGGCATGGTTTTCGGCAACGATCACCGTCCTCACCGTATCTCCGGAAGTCGTGATTTTCATTCTCACCGTTCCCAGAGAGGGTGGATCCAGTTTGACATGAACCTCGTTCTCCAATCCATTGCCACGAACGCTCATTTTGTCGGCAATTTGATTGATTATTTTTGCTTCGGTGGCTCCACGAGCCAGGAGGTTCTCAGGTAAAACAGGCTTGTTCGATTCCACCGCTTTTACTGCGGTGTTGGCGGTGGCTGTTGGAGGTTGAACTTGCAGGTCCAGGTTTGTTTTGGCGGCTTCCAGACCTTTCAGACCTTTGCTATCGGTAAAACTTTCCGTTTGGAGGATATTTGCCCGCGCATTTTTATCGCCCATTAGCTCATTGAGATTGGAAGCTTTGTCACCCTTGTCACTAACCGGTTCCTGATTAGTGATTCTGGGGGCCTCATTTTGTTTTGGAGTTTCCCGCAGTTTGTCTGCCGAGGCAGAACGTTCAGGTTTCCCTGTTTCCTTTGAGGACAAATTATTTTTTTCAGTTTCTTTTGTGGTGTTCTTAATCTGAGCCAAGTAATCCAGCTCTTCGTTGTTGTCATCCTGGTTGGGTTCAAGAGCGGAATTTTTTGCAGTCGCCTCTTCAGACTGACGTACCCGGGAGTCTATTTTGGCCTGAAGATCGGCAGACTTATTGAGTTCTTTTTGGGCGGAGGCGTTTTGCAGGGACTGTAATTGATCTATGAAGTTTTTGGCTTCCGCATCTGACAAACCAGCCTGTTTTAGAAGATTAACTGCCTCGCCTTTATTCTGTTGAAGGGCGGCGATAAGATCGGCGGGACTGGCCTCTTCACCCATGCTGGTCTGATTTAAATTTAAGGCCTGGGCCAGCGACTGAAGCAAGGTATTGATATCCGCGTCATCATTCAAACCAAGCTGGGCCAGTAAAGCTTCAAATTGAGCCTGATTGATATCCAACTCCTTCAATTGGACTGCCAAAACTTCCGTATCTTCAATGAGCGATTCCTTGTTTACAGTTTCGTGCGCCGATTGACTCCTGACATCGGTTGGGACAGAAACTTCCTGATAACCTGGATTGTCCTCGGAGCTGGATTTTGCCTTGGTAGTATGGGGCTGGGTTTTTTCTGCCTGGGCACCGCTTTGGTTTAGTGGAGAATCTTCTTTGGACTGTTTTTGGGTCGATTCCACCTTTCGCACGGCGTTGTCCATGAAATCTTTAAAGTCGTTGTCAACCCTACGGTCCTGAGTGGGAGCAGTCGGCTCAATCGGGGCTTTGGCGGCGAATACGGCCAGGGCGTTAGCGGGCATTTTAAATTTCCGTTCAAGTTATCATTAAAGTTCCTGCACCCATTCCTTGAGCAAAACTGATGCCAAACACCACAGGGAGTTTCCAGCAGGTTTATATATATAGGTTTACAGGCTTCAAGGCAGACAAATTCCGCCTTTCACAATCGGGCAAAAACTGCCCTTGCAAGAAAAAAAATCCGGGTGGCCGGATTCCCAATATTTTTCTGCTGGATGGATTGCAACTTCCTTGGGTAACAACTTTGTTAAGATTTACAATGGGCAGGCAACTGCACTTTTAAAATGGTTATTTTGGGTGTAACATGAGGTTTTATAATTCCTTCAAGTATTGAGGCTTATCGAGGAAAAACGTATTTATGGCTATCCGTCAAAAACTTAAATTAGGCGATGTTCTGGTACAGGCCGGGGTGATAACTGAAGAACAGTTAGGCCTTTCACTGGTGGAACAGAAGCAGAACAACATCCCATTGGGAAAGGCGCTGATTAAGTTGGGGTTTATCACAGAAGAAAAGCTCCTGAATAGCTTGGCCAACCAACTAAAAATCCCTTATTTGGATATGCAGGGGGTAAAAATTTCGCAGGACGCGATTCGCAAAGTGCCGGAAGCAATTGCCCGAAAGCACCGAATCATTCCGATAAATATTGAAAACGGTTCCCTGCAGTTGGCAATGGCGGACCCGCTGAATATTTTTGCCATTGATGAAGTGACGATTCAATCTGGCATGGATGTAACCCCGGTACTGGCCGCAGAATCGGATATTGAAAGGGCCATTCAGGAAGAATACGGCGTTGCGGCTTCTATCAAGGCGGCGGTTAATAGTCTGGGAATTCAGGACAAGAAAAAGGAAGAAGCCAAGCAGATGGTATCCGGCGGGGGAACGGCAACGGCGAAACTGGATGTCACGGAGACACCGGTAGCCAGACTGGTGGAAATGATTCTCAAGCAGGCGCTTGACGATGGGGCCAGTGACATCCATATTGAACCGACTGAGGACGGATTGAATATTCGCTACCGGATTGACGGGGTCTTGTTTGGAGCATCACAACCGCCCAAGTCAGTCGAATCGGCTCTGATTTCCCGAATCAAGGTATTGTCAAACATGGATATCGCGGAAACCCGGGCACCACAGGATGGTGGTTTTTCGGCCCAACTGGGCCCGAAAGAAATTGAGCTTCGTGTCTCCACCTGTCCCACCATTTACGGTGAAAACATGGTGCTCCGTATTCTTGATAAGAGCAAACTGATGGTGGATCTGGAAGCCTCGGGTTTGATGGGCACCAGTTTGATCAAATATAATGAACTGCTTGAGAAGCCTTATGGCGTAATTCTGGTCACCGGGCCCACAGGTAGTGGTAAAACGACGACTCTTTATGGATCCCTGGCAAAATTAAACTCCCCATCCAGAAACATCAAGACCATTGAAGACCCGGTGGAATACCGGCTGGAGGGCATCCGTCAGACGCAGGTCAATCCCAAAGCGAATATCACTTTTGCGACTGGACTGCGCTCGCTAATGCGTCAAGACCCGGATATTATAATGGTGGGTGAAATCCGTGATACGGAGACGGCGGAGATCGCTATCCAGGCGGCCCTGACCGGTCATCTGGTTTTGAGCACTTTGCATACGAACGATACGCCTGGCGCCCTATCCCGGCTTTCCGATCTAAAAGTAGAACCCTTTTTGCTGGCCTCTTCAATTGTTGGGGTATTGGCTCAAAGGTTGGTCCGCAAAATCTGCAAGCAATGCAAGGTTCAGCATGAAGCCACGGAGAAAGAACGGGCTGTTCTTTTTCCCAACGGAAACCCACCCTCCTCTGTTACGCTGTATCATGGAGAAGGGTGCAAAGCCTGCAAGAAAAGCGGGTATTCAGGACGAATGGGGATTTTTGAAGTCCTGATTATTACCGATGATCTACGCGCGCTGATTCTTCAAAAAGCGGCACCGATGAGCATTCGCGACAAAGCCCGCGAGACGCAGGATATGAAATCGCTTCGTGAAGATGGTATTGCGAAAGTTCTGGGCGGCTATACCACCGTGGATGAATTAAACCGGGTAACCTTTGCCGATATAATTACCAAGTGATCGCGGTTAACCATTGTTCTTCTCTTCTCCGGGGAGGAGGAAAATCACGACGGACTCACCTCTGGTAGAGGGTCAACCCCTGAGTGGGATTAGCCGGTATATTGCATGAGTATTCCCAATTGTTCGGGCTGAAAGCATTATTAATCCACCCTCACCTCAGTCCTCTCCCTTCAAGGGAGAGGAAGCAAAAAGTCCCTTCTCCCCTGGAGGGAGAAGTTAGGATGAGGGGGATTATTATGGATGAAATCCTTTCTTCACTAATTTACTCATGCAATATGCGGATTAGGACGATGGTTCATCAGACCGGGATGGATGGTTGCCCACCAGAGGAGGCGATTGCTCATTTCCATGGCCACTAACTCCCGTATGAAAAATCGCTGGTATTATTTTTTCTTCAAGAAAAGACTGCCCATCAGTCTTTATATAATTATTCCCCTTGTTGTTGGCCTCATTGCTTTTTCTTCTGGCTTCATTGCGCTGGTTCTTTTTGACTATTTTTTAGTCAACAACCATGTTCTCTCCCTCGCGCCTTTCCTAAAATCAGAAGTCAGTGAGCTGTTACGCTGGACCAAGCTCGAAATTCTGGGTTTTACCTTCCTGGGGGCTGTGGCGGGTGTTGGTATTGTTTACGCTATTTTGAATCCGTTGAGAAAAATTTTAACAGGAGCCCGGCAAATTGCCGAAGGGGATTTCAGTGGCCGGTTGGATATTAAAGGTTTGGATGAACTGGGAATACTGGGGAAGGATTTTAATCTTATGGTCTCCTCGCTGAACGAATATTTTATAGACAGCATGGCAGGGGGATGGATACTTCTGGACCCTAATGGAAAAATTGTCTCGGTGAACCGGGGTGCTTTAAATATTTTTCAATGCGAGTCGGAAGATTTGGTCGGCAAACCGCACAATGTCCTTCTAAAAGTTTTGACGATTAACCCGTTATTGGAAAACTGGGTTGAGGAATCACTACAGAACCCGCTTGAACCTTCTTTAAAGGAACTGTCAGCGGTGAACAAGGAAGGAAGAAAATTAAGGCTGACAATTTCAGCATCCCGGCTCAAAGACAAGGATGATAATTTTTCAGGAATGGCAATAACTCTGAAAGACCAGACACGTGCCAATGAGATTACAGAAAGAATGCTAAGAGCAGATAAGCTTGCGGCTCTGGGAGGCATGGCCGCTGGCCTTGCTCATGAAATCAGGAATCCTCTGGGCTCCATTAAAGGCCTGACCCAATTACTGGGAGAAGAACTTAAAGAAGGGACGAAAGCTCAAACTTATACGGAAACCATGATCCGGGAAATTGACCGTCTTAACGGAGTGGTCACCAACCTGCTGAATTTTTCCCAACCTTCTAAAAAGGTTTTCCATTTCTGTGACATGAACAAGCTTTTGGAGCAGGCACTGGGACTGATAAGGATGAATATTGAGGATAAAAGCATTCGGGTCACGCGGGTTATGGACCCCCATCTCCCGGCATTTTGGGGGGATGAGGAAAAACTGGTGCAGGCATTTTTAAATATCTTGTTGAATGCGGTTCAGGCTGTTGACAAGGCAGGAGAAATTGTCTTGTTCACCCAATTCGACCCCAACCGTCTCATTGATGAGCAGGGTATTGCCCGGGGAGCTGTATGGGTGCAGATTAAAAACAGTGGTGATCCTATTCCGCCAGAAATTGTCCCGCATTTGTTTGACCCCTTTTTTACTACCAAAAAAGATGGGACCGGTTTAGGGTTGCCGATCACCCATCAGATTATAACCCTGCACGGAGGCACCTTGACTTCTTCTTACTCCAATGGATTTACAGAATTTAATGTTGAACTGCCTGTTGCCGATTCCTCTAAAGTGGTGGACCCGGTAATGCGACAGAAACCTGCTCATGGCTCCTGAACCAGCGGCGAATTTGCCTGCCGACAAAATAAAGGGAAAAATCCTCATCGTCGAGGACGATGAGGGGATGCGCTTTTTTCTTTCAGAAGCTCTGGCGAAGGAAGGTTATTGGTTCCAGGCTGTGAAGAGTGGTGAAGAGGCTTTAAAACTGTTCTCGCGGGAAACATTTGATCTGGTTGTTCTGGATTATAACCTGCCCGGTATTAATGGAATGGAAACCTTTGCCAGGATTCAGGACAAGGTACCGGAAATGGTGGTAATTCTGGTCACCGCTTTTGGCAGTAAAGACTTGGCGATTGAAGCTATGGAAAATGGGGTGTTTGACTATTTCAACAAGCCTTTGGAAATAGGAGAACTGCGCGTTGTCATTCGCCGTGGTCTGGAGCGGGCCTTCATGCAAAAAGAAGTCTCCCGACTGCGATCCCAACTTGAAACTGATTTTGGTTGCAGTCAGATTTTGGGCAGTAGCAAGGCGATTCGCGATGTGATTGAGCGGGTGCGCAAGGTCGCTGACAGCGATGTTTCCGTTCTCGTTCGTGGAGAAAGTGGTTCGGGAAAGGAATTGGTGGCTCAGGCGTTGTATACCCACAGTCACCGGAATAAAGGGCCATTCATTAAAGTGAATTGTGCCGCGGTTCCCCAGGAACTTATGGAGGCGGAATTTTTTGGTTACGAAAAGGGCGCGTTTACAGGAGCCCACAAACAAAAGCGCGGAAAATTTGAGTTGGCCAACGGAGGCACTTTATTTCTTGATGAAATTGGGGATATGTCCCTGTCTACGCAAATGAAGATTCTGCGTGTGATTCAGGAAAATGAGTTGGAACGGGTTGGTGGAGAAGTGTCCATCCCGGTAGAATTCCGCTTGATCACGGCAACACACAGGGATCTGGAAAAAGCCGTTGCGCAGGGCGAATTCCGCGAAGATCTTTTTTATCGCCTGAATGTTGTCTCTATCGCCCTGCCGCCCTTGCGAAATAGAAGGGAAGACATCCCGATTCTGGTGAAACACTTTATAGGGCTTTACAATGAAAAACTTAAAAAAGACTTTCGGGGGTTTTCTTCAGAAGCAATGGAGTCTTTCTTGCGTTATTCATGGCCAGGAAATGTGCGGGAGTTGGAAAATATTATTCAACGTTGCATCGTACTTTCTTGTGATAAAATAATGGAAAATAAGGAGCTGTTCGAAATTTACCCTCTGTTTTCAGGGTCTATCCGGGAAATTCCCGCCAATGCCAGTTTACAAAATAAAATGGAACGGCTGGTGTCGGGAGCAGAAGAAAAATTGATTTTAGAAGCTCTGAATGAAGAGAACTGGAAACGCCAGGAGACGGCCGACCGTCTTGGTATCAGCCGGAAAAGCCTGCATAACAAAATGAAAAAGTATGGTCTTCACTAGCCGGTATATTTCATGAGTATTCCAATGTTCGGGCGGAAAGTCTATCGTAGGGGCGAACGGCCGTTCGCCCCTACAACGGGGACAACCCCCCTGACCCCCCTTGACGGGGGGCTTTGCATAAAGTGGTTCTGTATTGAGAGAAAGCGAGATCCTTCTTCGCCAAGGCTCATCAGGATGACA
>PCTK01000084.1:0-1654 GCA_002786505.1 Nitrospinae bacterium CG22_combo_CG10-13_8_21_14_all_47_10
TATAAAACAAGAAGAGAGATTCTTCGCTGACGCTCAGAATGACATGCGAAAGAGTTTTTCAGCACCCTGCTATTTTTGATCGGGTTTCCGGGTGATTCCTGACTGCTGGAAGATGTTGCCCATCACACCCAGGAAATTTGCCTGCTCCTGTTCGAGGATCTGGGCTTTCTTTTTGTCCTCGTCAAATATATTCAGGCGAATCTCCTGCGGTCTTTCGAGAAGTTTGTCCAAAGCCTTGCCGGATTGCACCGGGGCGTGGCAGGTGGTGTTCTGGCAAAGATAAACGGTGGGTTCGCCCATTTCTGCGGCCTTGCCTTTGGCAGGCGTCAACAGATCGCCGGTGGTTTCGTTTTCATTCCACAGGACAACTTTGTTGGGACGGAAATCGGTGTGCAAAACTTTTAGCATTTCATCAAAGGACGCATGATCCCTGGGCCCTGCAAAAACAACTTCGGTCGGGGCGCTCTCCAGGGCACTCATTGCTGATAACAGTCCGGTGAATCCTGCCGGGCTTCTTTCCATCATGGCGCGAAAGGCATTCAAAGTTTCTTCT
The DNA here is from genome assembly GCA_002786505.1 of Nitrospinae bacterium CG22_combo_CG10-13_8_21_14_all_47_10. Classification (GTDB taxonomy): domain Bacteria; phylum Nitrospinota; class Nitrospinia; order Nitrospinales; family VA-1; genus LS-NOB. The sequence continues at coordinate 554 of PCTK01000084.1, forward strand.
GTTTTTTGGATATAAGACTCATCTCCGGTGAGCCGTCCCAGTTTCAGTAAAGCCAGAGCCGCCACCGCATTGGCAGAAGGCAGAGCCTCGTCAGCAGGGTTTTTTAAGGGAGATACCAATGGTTCCCCAGACCGGCCAGCGAGGAAGAACCCACCCTCCCCTTCATCCCAGAACTCTCTAATCATGGCAGAGGCCAGTTCGCGTGCGCGGACGATCCAGAGGCTGTCGAATCCGGCCTCGTAAACCGCGATCAGACCTTCCAGAAAATAGGCATAGTCATCCAGACAACCTTTGATCTTGCTTTGACCGTCTTTATAGACGCGCAATAGTTGTCCAGACTGCCATTGCCGGGACCAGATAAAATCCGCGCAACGGGTGGCGGATTCCAGATAGCGTGAATCGCCCAGCACAGAAAAGCCATGCGCCAGAGCAGTGATCATAAGCCCGTTCCAGGCAGTGATTATTTTTTCATCACGGGCCGGTTTCGATCTTTTCTCCCGCACCTGAAAAAGGGTTTCCTTTGCCTTCTTTAATATATGATCCGCTTCAAAAATGGGGATGCTTTCAGCTTCGGCCACTTGTTCGACTCGCTCACTGATATGCAGAACATTGCGTCCTTCAATATGGCCGCGAGGAACCAACCCGTATGCACGGGCAAAAACCTTGGCGTGTTTGGGTCCTAGCAAATTCAGAACCTCTTTCAACTCCCAAGTGTACCAGGTTCCCTCTTTGCCTTCTGAATCCGCATCCTGACTGGCATAAAATGCGCCCTCATCAGACAACATTTCACGAAAGAGCCAGGCAAAGGTTTCTTTTGCAGTGGCCTGATAAATATCCTGCTTGGTGGCCTGGAACATATCGAGAAAAAGTTTCGCCAACAACCCGTTGTCATAAAGCATTTTCTCAAAATGCGGAACCCTCCATTTGCGGTCGGTCGAATAGCGGTGAAAGCCGCCGCCCAACTGGTCGAACAATCCGCCTTCCGCCATAGCCGTCAGGCTCTTGTCCAGAACATTCAGGGAATCGCCAGTTCGCGCCCAGTGTCGCAACAAAAAGGTGTAGTGCATGGGTTCGGGAAATTTCATGCCTGAGCCGAATCCA
>PCTK01000084.1:1739-7167 GCA_002786505.1 Nitrospinae bacterium CG22_combo_CG10-13_8_21_14_all_47_10
CCCTGTTCTGCAGGGATATCTTCTGCAGAATATTTTGCGACCGGGCAGACAGTTGTTCTTTATCTCCAGTGAACAATTCGTGCGCCTGTTGTAGAACTTCGGCAAACCCAGGGCGGTTATATTTCGCAAAGGGAGGATAATAGGTTCCTCCAAAATAGGGTTTCTGATCGGAAGTGAGAAACATGCTGAGCGGCCATCCACCATGACCGGTCAACTCCACCAGCGCCTTCATGTATAAGGCATCCACATCGGGTCGTTCTTCCCGGTCCACCTTGATGTTGACAAACTTATCATTCATGATTTTCGCGATGTCTTCATTCTCAAAAGACTCATGGGCCATGACATGGCACCAATGGCAGGCGGAGTAACCAATACTGAGGAAAATGGGTTTGTTTTCGGCTTTGGCTTTTTCCAGGGCTTCCGGTCCCCAGGGGTACCATTCAACCGGGTTACTGGCGTGCTGTAACAAATAAGGACTTGTTTCGTTGTTCAAACGATTAAAAGTGGGCACAACAAAAACACCTTTTTAACAGGATTGGGAGTGGCATTAAGGATACAAGAAAAGCGGGCAGGAAGAAACGAGAAAACGAAAGAATGATGGGACGAGAAAGCCGCCTATTTTTTTACCAATCCATACCGGTATTGATGATAAAAGTCCCGGACGCTTTCATATTCGTCGATAGCACTTTCTTCTAACTGTTTTTTGTCGTCAACGATAAACGAGGCAGAATTGACATTTTCCTCAACAGAAATACCAACACTGGCCGCAGTACTCGGAGCAAAGAAAAAGGCGGGACTCATGAAAGAATCCGCCGCTCTACCAACAATATTCCGTGCTGTGGAGGGCCCAAAAATTGGCAAAATCACATAGGGACCAGTTGGAATACCGTAGGACCCCAAGGCCTGGTCAAAGTCTTCGTTGACATCGTCAATGTGGTATTCTTCACCCGCCACATCCGCAATACCACCAATCCCGAATGTCGTGTTGATCAATGTCCGCGCAATAACCCGGCCAGATTTCTCGAAGTCCAACTGTAGCAAACTGCTGACAAGTTTGACAGGAGCCATGGCATTGGAAAACAGATTTTTTATGCCAATACGAAGGTTCTCATGCACCGTATCCCGATAACCTCTGGCCACCGGCTCCAGCACATTGTCATAAATGGTTTCATTGACACCAAACATCCACCGATTATACGATTCAAACGGGTCCTTCAAAATGGGGAGGTCCTTGGTATCTCCCGCAAAAGGATCTTCCAGTTCCTGGTAGTCTTCCGATTTCTGGGAAGATCTTACTGCCCCCTGAGCCGTTTCAAAGGCCGAAGAATCTGCGGATGGGGAATTTGCGGGAGAATCTGCGGATGAAAGGTTTTCCGTGCTCCGGGAAATCCTTTTTTCAAGTTTTATAGTAACTTCGGAGGTCTGCGCAAAAACTTCATCATCAACATCGGAAATAAAGTTCGGCACTTGAGAATCAGATGCCGCGACCCCTGCCCATGAGGAAGAGAACAGAAAAAACAAGGATAGCCCTGCAAGCAAAACGCTCCTTCCAAACTTCACAAATTCCATAATCCGCATAGTATATGAAACCTGATATTGAGGCAACTTCTGTTTATAAATTAGGCTCATTTAGTCATTACCCCTCAAGAGCCCATAGACTAACCCCCAAGCCGCTAAAATTCAACCCGAATTTCAAGAGTTTGCAATTTTGACACAAACCCTCTTTTTAGGGATAGAGTTGCACTTACTGTGCCAATTGCCAATTAGTCGTTTAAAAACCATAAACATTTCAAAGTTTTTGAGAAGGTTCAGGATAAACTTCGGATAAACGGTCTATGACACTCTGTTGCAGGGAAACTTTATCAGCGCGGGCCTTATGCACCATTTCCCAGGCTTGTTCGTAATTCATTTGTTTGAGCAGAACATCAACCATAATTTCGTAAGCCTGATTGTTAAACCGGTTCAACGCCAGACTCTCTTCCAGTTTTAAAATTGCTTCTGGCAATCTTTCCAGGGCACTCAGGGAGGCTCCCCAATAGGCATAGGCGTTACTGTGTTCAGGGTTGATCTCCAATACCGTCCGGTAATGACTAATGGCCTCCTCGAATTTTTGATCCATCGCCAAGGTCAACCCCCAATACAAATGAGCTTTCTCATCGGCGGGATCTTTTTTTGCGGCCTGGACAAAATGTTCGATGGCTTCCGCCCTCTTATCCAACTTAACCAGGGAAATCCCCCACCAGGTTTGGATTTGAGCATGATCGGGATTTCTTTCGCCAGCTTTCCGAGCCACCTCTACAGCTTCCTCGTATTTACCCATTGCGTTCAGTTCACGAACCAGTTTTACGGGATCTATTTGAATCGTTTTCTCATCTATTTTCTTTTTTTCTTCAACTGCGGCATGGGAAGCCACTTCCGCACTTTCACGGGCTTCCTCCATCTTGCCTTTGGCGGCAAGAACGATAAAACCAAAAACAATGACGACAATACAAAAGTACCACAGAGCTTTAATTTTTCCGGGCATGGGATTTTCAATTCTGGTTACTGGAAAATTTTCCGGCAGGGTCATCGACTCCGGCAGGGTCATCGACCAAGAGGAGTATTCGGTCCCGAGTATACCAGTTTTCTGTTTAAAGTTTGTTTAAAATTTTTTCCGCGCCCGGCTGAAGGTTCTCATAACCCGGTCGCGATGAAACCAACCGCAAAAATTTCTGTAAATGCTTTTTTGCCAATCCCGGATTCCAGGACTGGTACTGGACCCCCAGATAATAATGAGCCGGTGGGAAATCAGGATCCCATTGCAAGGATTTTTTAAGTTCCTCAATGGCTTTTTGGGTATCCTTTTTAAAGGCATATGCCAGGCCAAGGTAAAGGCTTACTTCCTGATCCCCGTCATACCACTTCAACGTATCACGCAACACCTCGATAGCCTTATCGGGTTGCCCGGAAAACACATGCAACCGGGCCAGGCCGACAGAACCAAACACATAAAACGGGTTGATCTCAAGGGTTTTGCGATAAGCAGACTCGGCCTTATCCATCAGCTTGAGCTCAAGAAATATATTTGCCATATTGTAATAGGTCAACACATGTTCGGAGTCCAGTTCCAGGATCTCCTTGTAGTTTTGCAGAGCCCCGCTGACATCGCCAACATTAAACGCCTCCATCGCCTGGTCCTGAAGCCTCTCCAATCTGGCCTTCCTCTTGATATCTTCAATCTGGCTTTCTGACCGTTGCAGTTTTACAAGCTTCTCCATCACCTTTTCGCGGGTATCGGCATCCGCAAAGGTTACAAACTCTGGAACCAGTTTGATGAAAGGGGTCAACTGCCTGACCAAAACCGCACGATCATCTTTATAAACATATTTGGGTGCGTTGAACTCCAGCAAGGAGTTATCATCGGTATGCAACGGAACTGAGGCGCTGAATTCCAACAGTTTTTCCCGCGACATAATCATAAGGCTCAAGAGATCCGGGACATTATTGATGCCGATACGGCGCAAATCGCGTCCCACGACTTCGTTCGACAAGTATTGACGGGCCTTTTCATAAGACAAACCGTACTCTTTTTCCGACCCGATCAGCAGGTAATCGTCTCCCGCAATGGACTCCCACATGCTCACAAAAGGGAACTCTTTACTGAAAGACCGGATAATGGATTTAAAACTATTCGGCGACATATTTGTATGCACCCAGATACAGGCGATCCCGCCAGGGTTCAATCGCTCCTTCAACAACTCGAAAAAATTCACAGTGAATAAAGCCCCCACCCCCGAAATCCAGGGATTGGAAGGTTCTGAAACAATCACATCATAAGTGTCGCCAGACAGGGCTATATGATTGCGGCCATCTTCAAGTTTCAGGGTCAATCTTCTGTCATCCAGAGCATGATGATTGAAGGGATCAAAAAAACGGGAGCCCTCAATGACCGAAGGGGAAATTTCAACAAGATTGATCTTTTCAACAGGAAACTGTTCAACAGCCCCCAGGGTGATTCCACTTCCCTGCCCAATCACCAAAGCGGATTTAGGGTCAGGATGAAACAGCATAGGTAAATAGCCGGAAAGCAATTGCGTCCTCATATCCAGAGCCAAAGAGGCATCGGTTTTACCATTCACACGCAGGAAAATGTTCCCCGATACAGAAAGCTCGGTCGTCACGGTGGTATGCATCCCTTCTTTAAAGAAAAGGATTTTATTTTTCTTCAACTCCGCTTCTTTAAGATCCGCAATGCGGTAAGGCATGAAGGAACCGCTGGAGATCACAGATTTGTCCCAGGGACCCATTGATTTTGCCCCCAATATGGTAAGCATTAAAACGACAGGCAGGACATAGACCCTGGCGCTGAAATTAAGCTTCGCCCCCAAGGCAAGTATCGCTATCCCCAGCAAAACATTCAGAAACACCGCGCTTAAGAGAGTGGTCTGCAGTCCCAGGACCGGTATCAAGATGAACCCGGCCACGAACGACCCCACAATGGCGCCAATAGTATTGCAGGCATAGGCGCGACCCACGTGCCGACCCAAGGTTTCCAGCTTTTGCGCCATCAGCTTAATGACCAGAGGAAACTGTGCCCCCATAAAAAAGGTCGGGATAAAAATTAAAGCAAAAATGATCAGGAAATTTGCCAGTTGAACGGACTCAAACTGCAATCCCCAGTTTTCATAAATCCACCGATTGGCAAAGGGAATATAACCAAAACAAGGGATAATCAACAATGAAATTATCCCTATTATTATTTGAGTTATGCCATAGACTCTCATCACATCCCTAAACATTGGGAGGAGCCGGGAAAAACTGGCCGTCCCCAAAGCCAGCCCCAATATGAAGACGGTCAGAATCAGACTGAAGGCATATACAGAAGAACCCAGTAAAAGCGAAAGAATACGGTTCCAGGCAACCTGATACACAAGAGCCGCCATGCCTGAAAGCCCAAAACTCAAGAGGATTAATTTTTCCCTTTTATCCAAAGGTGGGTGGGAACGCTCCGGCAAACTGTAACCCTTTTCTCTTAACGAGGGCCGAAAAACCAGGAAGATCACAACAGAAATAGAGATGTTCAGCAACGCCGCCATCCAGATGGTGAATTGCACTCCCCAGAGTCGCATGAAAATAAACGCCGAGGCCCAGGCCCCAAAAACCGCGCCAAAGGTATTTATAGAATACAAGGTGCCTACATCTCTTCCGATGAGCGCCTCATCCTGCGAAACAAATTTACTGAGCACTGGCAGGGTCGCGCCCATAAACGTGGCGGGAATGATTAAAATGGTGACACAAACCAGAAAACGGGCCAGGCTGGCCTGAGTATAAGAATCACCCAAATCAAGATAAATCCATTTAAATAAAGGAAAAGCCAGGTCAATCAGGCTGGGAATGAGCAGGCAATACAAACCTATTCCTGCTTCAAGAAAGGCATAGGCGGTTAAGG
>PCTK01000113.1:83-4674 GCA_002786505.1 Nitrospinae bacterium CG22_combo_CG10-13_8_21_14_all_47_10
GGGTGATAAACTCAAACAACCTCACCCTTCCCCATCCTGAAATGACAAAAAGGCGCTTTGTCCTTTTGCCGCTCAGCGAATTCGCGGGAGATTATTTTCATCCGGTAGAAAATAAAACCATCCATGATCTGTTAAAAGAACTGCCGGAAAGCCCCCAGGTCAGAAAAACATTACCCGTTTTATAAATCATCTACCTTGATGATTTCCATTCTCGTGAGAGCGTTATCGCGTAATTCTTCCCAGGGAAATTTTCCCTCATCCCTCTCCAGAAAAGGGATTTTACTTCTGGTAACAGGATTTTTCGGCATAAAAATCGAACAACAATCGGGTTGTGGCTCAATACTCACATCATAGGTCCCGATTTCTTTTGCCTTGGTGATGATACTTTCCTTATTCATTCCAATTAGAGGTCGAAATACACTTAAGGACGTGACACAGGAAACAGCGGCGAGATTTTCCAATGTCTGCGAAGCCACTTGCCCCAGCGATTCACCGGTGATCAACCCCATATAGCTTTGACGGTTCGCGATTTCCTCTGCAATACGGTACATCATCCGCCGGTAAAGCACTACCCGGTTTTCCTCATTACAATGATCCCGAATGGCCCCTTGCAGTTCCTCAAAGGGAACCACGTACAAGGTTCCTCTGGATTGAAAACGATTTATCTTTTTTGCCAGACTCAAAACCTTGTCATACCCCCCTCTGCCAAGAAAAGGCTGGTTATCAAAAAACACAAAGTGAACCCGGCATCCTCTACATGCCATCATAAAGGCGGCAACCGGACTGTCAATCCCGCCCGATAGCAGGCAAAGCACATTCCCGGAACTGCCAACAGGGAGCCCGGCCAACCCTGGCTCACGATTATCAAAGACCACCGTTTCTGAACTGCCAATTTCTATTTCAAGAACATATTCTGCTTCAGTAATATTGACCTTCAATCCTTTTTGACTCAACTCACTCATGATGCGTGATCCCACCTCAAAATTCACCTCCGGTGAGGTCTTGGGAAATGACTTTTTAGAACGCCGTGTCTTGACACAAAATTTCAGGGAATCTGCGGACTCCAGTTTGGGTTCAATCCATTGAATTCCTAAAGCGGCGATCGCATCGAAATCGGGATTCATGGATACCCCAATACTGAATGAGGCAATACCGGGAACGGTCTTCAATTGAGCCGAGCATTCCGCCGCGAAACTTGAAGGGATATCCAGAAAAATCCTGCCGCGAGGGGAGCGGTAATGGATATCATCTATGCCCGAAACCACACGTTTGATATTTTTTAAGAGGCATTTTTCAAAAAACTTTCTATTGCGCCCTTTGAGTCCGATTTCATCGTAACGGATCAAAACTGTTCTTCTTTCCGTCATCGATGTTCCGCTTTCTGTAAGAAGGTGGGGTAAAGGCTCTGGTAGGCGCTCCCAAAAGCCAGCAGAAACTGGTCAATTTCATCAGCAGTATTGGTCCTGGAAAAGGAAATTCGCAAACTGCAACGTGCCTGTTGTTCGCTCAACCCAATTCCCATTAGAATCCTTGATGGTTCCCTGGAGTGGGCGCTACAGGCACTGCCCAACCCTACAAAAATATCCTTTGCCTCCAGATGGTGAAGAATGACCTCGCCCTCGACAGGAGGAAAAGAGAAATTAACCATCCCCGGTGATTGGCGCATGACATCCGCATCCACCAGTGAATTAAAACAAATTTTAAGTTCAGGCAACTCTTCCTCCAGCGATCTCAGACCTTGAATTAAACGACGGCATAGACCCTGAAGATGATTTTGAGTTTGTTCGGTTTGAGCTACAGCATTCTTGATGGCTGTTTCCAGTCCCATTATTAATGGTAATGGAAGTGTTCCTGAACGGACTCCAAATTGTTGTTTGCCACCATGCATTTGCGGATTAAGGACCAGCTTCGTATCATAGACCAACAGGCCAATGCCTTTCGGCCCATGAATTTTGTGCCCCGAAATCGAATATCCCGCAAGCCCCTTCCACATCTCCGGGGATAGCCTGAGCTTGCCGATAGCCTGTACCCCATCCAGAAACAACTTGGTCTGCGGAGATTCCTTTTCCAATGCAGAAATAATCTTCAATGGATCGTTCACCGTGCCCAACTCATTATTCACATGAGAGAGGCAGAGTAACCTTACACGGTTTTCCTTCAACAGTGATAGCGAACTCAAGTCGAGTCGACCTTCCTGTTGAAAAGGAAGAAGGGAGAAAGGTTCATTACCAAACTGACTGAGGAAGGCCAGGCTCTCGGTAACGCTTGGGTGTTCCAGCCCCAGAAAAGCCGTTTTCTTATCGGGAAAACATAATCCTTTAATTAAAAGATTGTTAGACTCTGTGCCCCCGCTTGTAAACAGGATGCGATGCGTTGAGGGAATCTTGAGAGCTGTGGCAATAGATTCTGCCGACTTTTCTATGAGGCATTTTGCATCCAGTCCTATTTTATAGGGCGTGCCACTATTCGCGAAAAGATCCCGCATCCCTTCATGAACCCGCTCCACGACTTCCTCATCCATCGGGGTGGTGGCGGCATTATCAAAATAAACCATCACAGTTTAGGGCTCATAGGGTTCAAGAAGATTCTGTTCCATTCCCAACTGGTCCAGAATTCGCGCCACAACAAAATCCACCAGACTTTCAAAACTGCTTTGTCCCTGATAAAACCCTGGCGATGCCGGCAAAATCATGGCCCCTGCCTGGTTGAGAGCCAAAAGGTTTTTCAAGTGGATGGTGCTGAAAGGAGTTTCTCGCGGAACCAGTATCAGTTTGCGCTTTTCCTTTAACATGACATCCGCAACGCGTTCGATCAGAGTTCCAGATACTCCGGCAGAGATTCTCCCCACCGTTCCCATGCTTGCGGGCACCACCACCATTGCGTCAACACAAAAGGAGCCGCTGGCAATTGAACTATTCATGCGGGAAGTTTTATGCAAGGTCACCTGCTCACCCGAAAAATAGGAAGGCGTAAGACCCAACTCCAACTGCAACAGTTCGGCACCCCGTTCCGAGATGATCACGTGAAGCTCTGCTTTGGATTTAAGGCAATCAAAAAGCCGTTTGCCATAACAAACCCCGCTTGCTCCAGTGATTGCCAATACAATTCTTTTCATCATTATTTAAGGTCAAAATCAAACAAGTCTTCTATCGCGGCCAAAACTTTTTCATGTACTTCAGAAATCGAGCCAACACTATCTATAAACCTTATATTTGGTCCTGCAAAACTCTTGAATATTTCCTGCACATTCTTCAAATAATCCAGCTTTTCAAATGAGCTTTTCTGGTCTCGAGACGATTCAATCCTCTCCAAACACTTTTCAGGAGAAGTCTGGAAGATCAACGTCCTGTCTGGAACAGGGGCAAATTTTTCATTCTCCAGCCGAATCTGTTCCGGGTCCAGCCCTAAGGCGCCCTGGTAGGCCGCCGTCGAGAAATAATATCGGTCCATGAGCACCACTTTATTCTCCCGCAATGCCGGCATTATATTCAATTCAATGTCTTCTTTTCGATCATTAACAAACCAACTCAATTCTTCCTGTGGGCTGATGCCTTTTCGGCCTTCGCTGAGAAGCCTGCGAATCTTTGTCCCCCATGTCCCCCGAGTGGGTTCAGCCAGAGCGATACAAGGCACCTGTTTTTTGCTCAAAGACTTTGCCAGCAATTCGCACTGAGTGCTTTTGCCTGTTCCATCTATACCTTCAAAAACAATTAATAATCCCTGACTCAAGGCAACCCTTCCTGAAAAATTTTTAAGCCAGCTCAGTCTATAAAATTGGAGTTACTAAAGATACCCTTAAAGCTGGACAAGGGGCGCAATGTAATAAAATCAGCGCGGGATTTCAAGTTTAAAAGAGGGGGAAGGTAGTTATGGGAAGGTTTCCCGCGAAATCAGGACATGCGCTAATTTCGCGAGAAAACCAAGGTTTGCATTTCGCTAAATCAATATTTGAATTGTCCTACGAGATGTTGCAGGTCGGCCGCCATTTTTTCCAATTCCGTGGCCGCGCTCTGAGTCTGGCCTATCCCGTGCGACGTGTCACTGGCGGCCTGGGCCACACCGCTAATATTCTCGGTGATTTCAGAACTGCCTTTTGCGGCCTCACCCACATTGCGACCAATCTCAGCCGTTGTGGCGGTTTGTTCTTCAACCGCGCTGGCAATGGTGTTGGAAATATCATTAATTTGATTAATGATCATACTGATTTCCGCAATCGCATCGACCGCCCCGCGAGTATCCCCTTGTATGGTCTGAATCTTATGGCTGATTTCATCGGTTGCCTTCGCAGTCTGGTTGGCCAGTTCCTTGACCTCATTGGCCACAACGGCAAACCCTTTTCCCGCCTCCCCTGCCCGAGCCGCTTCTATGGTCGCGTTCAGAGCCAAAAGGTTGGTTTGTTCGGCTATGGAAGTGATGACCTTAATAACTTGTCCAATTTCTGCACTGCTCGTACCCAGTTTTCCAACAGTGGTGTTAGCCGTTTCGGCCACCTTCACGGCATTCGCGGCTACCCTTGCGGCTTCGTTGGCGTTTTGAGCAATTTCCTTGATGCTGGCCTCCATTTCTTCTGTTCCGGTAGCCACAGTCTGAA
>PCTK01000113.1:4692-9224 GCA_002786505.1 Nitrospinae bacterium CG22_combo_CG10-13_8_21_14_all_47_10
CATTTGCTCTGAAGAGTTGGCCAGAGCTTTTGCCGTGGAAGCAATCTGGGAAATATTTTTCCTGAGATTTTCCAGAAAATTCTTAAGGCCCTTCCCCATTTGACCAATGGCATCACTACCATTCACAGAAATTTCACGGGTGAGGTCTCCTTCAGCGGCGGCCTTAACAACTTCGAGCATGTTATCGACTTTATCCTGGAGTTCTTTGGCAGTTTTTCTTTCTTTTTCCTGCCTTTCCAGAACCTCCTGCTTCTCATGTTCCTGTCGTTGTTGCAGTTCGAGAGCTTCCTGACGTTCTCTTTCCTGGGCTTCGATAGCCTGTTTTCTTTCTCTTTCGTCTGATTTTTTCTTTTCCTCCAACTCCCGGGTCATTTGTTGAAACGCAACCGCCAAATCACCTTTCAAATCATACTTTCCATCCAGCCTGCCCGCCGCAATATCTTCAGCCTGTCGCGCTATTTCTTTCATGGCATCGGTCATCTTGTTAAAACTCATCCTTAGTTGGCCGATTTCATCCCTGGATTGAATAACAAGATCATTCTGCTTTATATCGCCTTCGGCAATTCTTCCCATGACAGCGGTAAGTTCCCGCAAGCCTTTGGTCATCGACCGGGAAAACATAAGAGAAAGGAAAGCCCCCAAAGCCGTGGCAAGGACAATCAGGACAAGAGAAATACTGCGGATTGCGGCATTGGCCTCGGCCACCCGTTTACCCGCGTCATGGACCTCCAGTTTGGCCTTGACCAGCAGGTCATTTAATTTTTTATCGATTAAAAGTGCGTCATTACGCCCCTCGGATACCAGGGAATTGCCCAGAACGCGGTTTTCATCAATATAAGCATCCACGGATGACATCAACTTATCCCCGAATGACTCGACCTTAGGCAGGAGTTCGCCAACCAGCTCTGGATTGAATTTCTTGAGACTGATGAAAATCTTTTCCAGTTTGGCTTTTTCGGCTGTCGCCTTATCTTCAGCTTCATTCTGCCAACTGACAGCCAAGTCCGTCATCCAGTAGCGGAATTGCGCGAAAGTGCTGGAGGCAGAGTTCACGGCCTCCAGCCTTGTCATTGCAACTGTCTGATCTTGAATGACAGCATTAGCTTTTCCCAACTCACTGTAAATATATAGAAGGGCGCCAACCATCAGCACCAATATGACACCATTGAGCAGTGTTATTTTCACACCTATATTCAAATTCAAGCGTTTCATGGCAAACCCTTCCTTTTATATCTAGTTATAAATTACAAAGCTGATGGCTCCTCCCAGTTCCCCCAGCTTACCGCCTTCCTTTTTACCTCCGGTGATGTCCTTTTCCCCTTTGGGCTCTCCATGGCAATTCAAGCAGGCTTCCTTGTAATATTCAGGGAGTATCAGCCGAAATGCCGGTTTGCCCTTGTGCTCGGCATCGGCCACGAACACCTTATTTTTTTCATAACCAGGATCTTTGAATTTACCTTCAATTACCCCCGCCTCCCATTTGTCAGGGCGGTTGGCCCGGTTTCTGACATAATCCTTAGGGGCGGTTAATTTAATATAAGCTTTACCACCAATTTTTTGGTTGAAAGCATCCCCCATCTGTTTCGCAAAGATTGCGGGGAGAAAGCCTTTTAATCCTTTACCCTTTTCATTAATCAGTGGCTGGGCATTGTTCATAACTTCCTTAATGGCATCCAGCAGTGCCACTTGAGTTTCTGCTTTCAGGGTTCCGGCATCTGCCATCTTGAAATCATTACCTGTTGCGGCTTTATAATTTTCTTTGGTTTTTGCGATCACAACATCGGCAGAAAGCCCTTTGTCCCCTTTTGTCGCATCATTGATCAATTTCTGATTTTTGGCGATGACCCCACGAGCCGCACGGTAAATTGTGGTGATTTCCGTTCCTATCGCGACTTTATCCTCTTGAGATAAAGCAGAATGGGCCGGTACAGAAAATAAAAAGGCCAAAATAAAAGCAGTCAGGCTAAATAAAGCGGTTCTTGGTAAACATCTGTTCTTTTCCATAGAAATTTATCTCCAAATAAATTTTAAGGTTTGAAAGCACCAGCAGTACCTTCGGTCAAAAACGGGTGAGTAAAAAAGACCACATTCGGCAATCCACGCAATATATAAGAATATTCCTATATTTTAGGTAAGTTTTTTTATTATGCAACCATTTTCTATAAACAGGGAAAGTAAAAATAAAAAAATAAAATTAAGCGCGGTTTTTCAATGTTTTTCTGACAACCGATATTATTTACCACATTTGGAAAATGTGGCCTTGTGGAAATAAAAAAAGCCCCCGCGGAATGGGAAACATCACCCATTCCGACGGAAGGCTCTGGAAACCTGGAAATAAATAATTGAGGACCTCTGGATGCAGGTCAAATGGTATCAGTACTTAAACTGACCTATGAGCCTTTTCAGGTCATTTGCCATTGCAAGCAACTGCTCTGCCGCCTTTTGAGTTTGCATGACTCCCGCAGAGGTATTTTCAGCCGCTTGGGCCACGCCGGAAATATTTTGATTGATTTCGGCACTGCCCTTTGCCGCATCGTTTACATTCCGGCCTATTTCAGCGGTGGTCGCCGTTTGTTCTTCAACCGCGCTGGCAATGGTATTAGAAATGTCATTAATCTGATTTATGACTTCACTGATTTCACCAATGGCATCGACCGCGCTCTGGGTATCGGTCTGAATGGCTTCAATTTTCCCTCCAATCTCCTGCGTGGCCTTTGCCGTTTGGTTAGCCAGTTCCTTAACTTCATTGGCAACCACAGCGAAACCTTTACCCGCCTCCCCTGCCCGAGCCGCCTCAATAGTAGCATTCAGAGCCAGCAGGTTGGTTTGCTCTGCAATAGAATTGATCACTTTGACAACTTCGCCAATCTCCGCACTACTTTCTCCAAGCTTACCAACAGTCACATTAGTTGCTTGAGCCACTTTAACGGCTGTGGCCGCAACTCGGGCGGCCTCTTGAGCATTGTGCGAGATTTCCTTGATACTCGCACCCATTTCCTCAGTACCCGTAGCTACTGTTTGCACGTTTCGACTGATTTCCTCCGAAGCGGCAGAAACCACATTGGCCTGGGCCGAGGTTTCTTCAGCATTACCTGCCATTTGCTGACTGATCGAAGACAATTCTTCTGAAGATACACCCAGGCTCTGCGCGGTCCCGGCAATATCAGAAATACTTTTCCTTAAGTCTGCTAAAAATGCATTGAGTCCTTCACCCATTTGACCGACGGCATCTTCACCTTTCACCAATATACTTTTAGTAAGGTCGCCCTGGGCGGCAAAATTCACCACCTCAAGCATGCTATCGACCTTGGATTGGAGTTCATTCGCCGCTTTTCTTTCCGTTTCCTGCCTTTCCTGCCCCTCTCGTCTCTCCCGTTCCTGCCTTTCTTGCATTTCAAGCGCTTCCTGCCGCTCTTTTTCCTGGGTATCGAGAGCCAGCTTTCTTTCTCTTTCTTCCGCGTTCCTCTTTTCGTCCGCCTGATGCATCATTCTTTCCAGGGCACTTTCAAACTCCCCTTTCAACCCAAAGTCAGCCTTGTCGGCTTTCCCGGCCAGGATTTCCTCAGAATAACGGATGAAATTTTGCAGACCTTCCAATAGAGTGTTGCAGGACTGGCTCAATACCCCCACTTCATCATTGGATGTTACCGGAAGTTTTTCCTGCTTCAAGTCTCCCTGTGCGGTCCTGCTTAACACGGCTGATGTTTGCTGGATAGGGCGGATAACCACCCTGGTCAGAAATAAAGCAATACCTATCTGGATTATCAGTGCGATGATGCCAGAACCCGTATTGGCCCAGTTTAAGTTTTTTTGGTTAACTTGCCAGACATTAGCCTTAAACTCCTGCACCAGATCATTACTTTCAGACCTTAGCTTATTGGACTCTAAAATAATATTTGACTGGGCCTTCCGGTAAGCTTCGGAATTCACCTCTGCATTAACCAGGTCCTCAACATATTGCACATATTTTTTAAACTCATCTTCAAGGCTTGATATGTGTTTCTGAATTCCCATATCCTCGATAGCGTTCATGCTATCCATTTTTGTCATTTTCAGGTTCGCAGGGTATTCCCCACCCATCTTCGCGGCCTTCAATGTCTGAGCAAATATATTTCTAGCTGTTTCATACTCATTTAATGACGCATTCAACTCTTCTTTGCCGACTACAGCATCATAGGAATTTAAGGACATAATTTTATTTTCAAGGGATTTCAAGCGCTCTTTAGCCATTGCATAACCAAACGCGGCCTTTCCCATCGCCTGAGTCAACATCCTCTGGCGACCTAAAGCATCCATCACTACGGCATCTTCTGAAATTCTAGTGGAGTAATAATCTATAACCGCTCCTGCAATCACTACAAGGAGAGACAATACTGCAATCGCACCATACACTTTTTGCTGGATGGATAAGGTTTTCATTTGCAAAGCTCCATAGTATTGTTAGCGGCTTTTAAAAGTTCCCTAATTTTATGACAGGAGCTTTCAAAAATATTTCCAACAGAATTAAAGTCAAAAAAGATTCCCTGTAATTC
>PCTK01000113.1:9348-11796 GCA_002786505.1 Nitrospinae bacterium CG22_combo_CG10-13_8_21_14_all_47_10
AACAGGAGTTATCAATGAATGGAGATTTTTGGAATTCGGAATAAATGTGAGCCCGGTTGCTTTTGCACTGCCATTTCCGGATAATAATTTCCCATGAGTTTATTTTAAAAAAGCAATTCTACGCATACAGAATTAAAAGGAAGAGGTTTATTGCGGTGAAAAAATTTTGGAAAGTCTTTGGATGGGTATTTTTAGGCATCTTTTTGCAGTTCAAGTTCAACGCCTTATATGGAATCGTATTTCTTGAGAACCTGAATTTTCATGATCGAACCTATTGGGTGGAAATGAATATGATTCCCACAGAAGAGAAATTAAGAGTGTTGAAAGTCAAGACCACCGTTCACCACTCTCTGGGGCCGGATTACTTCGCCAATATTTATATCCCTGAGCACTACAAAGTTTTAAATGAAACACCTTATACCGGGGCGGAGGCTCTGCCCGGCTATCTAGCTTATAAAATGGATATGAAACGCAAGTATCGGGATGTTTTAGGGGAGAAACATTTTATAATTTCCCCTGTGAAATTGGATGAGGATGTTCCAGCAGAACCGATAAAAATTCACTTTGAGAACTTAAAGCAACGCCTGCACTCAGACGAGTCTTACCTGATATCCACTCAAAAGCATAAAACTCGACTGGAAGGACCGGAAGTGGCGGAAGCCACCTATCCCCAGAAGCTGGGAATGTAGAAAATCCACTCATGACCCGTCGAACCAAAGAGTTTAAGGACTATTACTCCATCCTGAAAGTTCCTGCGGATGCCAATCAGGAAATGCTGAAAAAATCGTTTCGCAAATTGGCTCTTGAGCTTCACCCTGACCATAACCCCAATGACCCTGCAAGCGAAGAGAAATTCAAGGAAGTCACCGAAGCCTATGGAGTATTGAGCGATCCGTCGAAGAAAAAAGAGTATGACCGCTTTCGCGCCGATCACTTCGCCGGGCACACCGCTGGTTCTTCGGACTTTCGCTATTCCCAGGAAGACATCTTTGCCAGCATGTTCCGTGGTGAAAATGCCCGTGAAATTTTTGAAGAACTCAATCGCGAGTTCAGCCGCTCAGGCTTCCGTTCCGGCAACACATTTTTTGAAACAATGTTTTTCGGTGGGGCTATAGGTGGTTTAGGAAGAATCCTCAGAATGGTGCCAGGGCCAATTGGAAAAATCGGCTTGGGATTAAAACTGGCTCAAGTTGTCGGCTCCTCCTTATACGCACTTCATAAAATGAACCAGCGGACGCAATCGACGGTTCCACCAAAATCCGAAAACTCTTTGATGAACGGCATAAAGGGAATTTTCGGGAAAAAAGAGTCCCGCCAAAATCCTCTTGACATGGATTTTTACCTTTCCATTCCACCGGTGGAGGCCTTGAACGGCACCCGCAAGAAAATTTCCTATCAGGTCAGCGGAAAAACAGAACAATTGATGGTGCGCATCCCGCCCAACTTCCCCGCAGGCGGAAAACTGCGCATAAGAGATAAAGGAAAAATTAAGGAAGGAAAGCGCGGCGACCTCATCCTTTCCATACATATCGACCCAAAAATGAGTACCGCGAAGCAATGAATAAGCAGAAAGTCCTTGATTTCTGGATAGAGTTTTTTAAGGACCTCCTGCTCGGCACCTTTAAACAGCTATTTTTATTCGGCTTTTCTGGATTTTCTCTGGGTGCTCTTGCGACCTATGGCTTTGACCTGAACGTGCTGGGTGCGGCCGATTGGAACACGTGGCTGGAGGGAGCAATCCTGATTTCAGTAGGCGCGGGATACCTCGGCCTCGGATTATTGCACGGCTGGATAGCCTGTAGTCTGCATGTTCTCGGAAAAAAAATGCGCGAGGCATTGACGGGACTTCAGGATTTGCTGGATTGGTTAACCCGTGAAGTCATTGGACGTTTTCCAAAATTTCAAAAAAACATTCCCAAACATGAACTGGCCCAAAAATATGACCAGATTGGAAATGAACTCCGCCAAAAGTTGAGACAACGAGGAGGCGTAACAGGATTTACTTCTGCAATCATGTTCGGAGTCATTCTCAAAGCGTTACGTTTTTTCTTCCTTGATGAAGTGGTGGAAGAACTTCATAAAAAAGATAAGGAAGAGATCACCTCCGCAGACATTGAACATGCCGTTCGCAGGGTCGGGACGGAAGTCATGATCGCCCCCATCACCGACAACATCTTCCTGTTGCAGGTCGTCAATATTATTATTGGTTTGTTCTTTTTCGCCCTGCCCTTCAGCCTGCTATGGATGGTTTAATTTATTCGAACCCAACTTGGACCCTTGACATCTAAACAAACATTGCGTATTTTTTAGGGAATTAACCCGCATATTGCATGAGTAAAAAGTTTAACATGAGCAAATACAGGTTTTGTAAGGGCAAACGGTTACATTCTGAATATTTTTTGAATTACAAAATGTGTTTTTGAAAAATTACCATTCTGTTCAATAACA
>PCTK01000029.1:0-3233 GCA_002786505.1 Nitrospinae bacterium CG22_combo_CG10-13_8_21_14_all_47_10
GGGAATTTCTGTATATCCCACGTCCTTCAAATGGATGAGATAATTTTTTAAATCTCTTACTAGATGTTCTCGTTTTGGAGTTTCCATATTAAAAGTCAGGATAGCAAACGGGCGAAAATAAAACAAACCTTTACGCAAAAACCGTGGCGCTCTTCCTAAAATATGTATTCAGCAGTCTGCTGAATCACTCTAAAAGGAGACCGAGTACTCAAAGCGCATACTATTATCTTCACCCTGAGGCTGTGTTAGACAAAAATATTTTTAAATTGTCCAACTTTAACCCCGTTCTGTCTTTTCATCAGTAAATAATCCTTTTGCCTGGAATTAGTGTTGTTAAGGGCGATATGCCTATTGAGTCTGTTTTATAATTCCTTTATAATTAAGCAGTTAATCTTTATTGAAGGACGGGTATGTCGGGATTAAAAAGTGCTTGGGAATTGAGCCTGGAGCGCTCGGATAAGTTGGCTCCAGAGTTGAAAAGCCAGAAAAAACTGACCAAGAAGCAAAAACAGGAAATTGCCGAGATTCGCAAAGAATATGCCGCCAAGATTGCCGACCGGGACGTGACTTTCCAATCCAAAGTCCACAAATTGCCGGACCGGGTTCACCCTGAAGATATTGAAGCGCAAAAAACAGAATTGGAAGAACAGTTTCGGTTGGACAAAAAAAATCTGGAAGAAGAAATGGAAAAAGAAGTGGAAGCTGTCCGCAACCGGAAAGAGTAGCCCTGTTGTTTGCCTTTAATA
The DNA here is from genome assembly GCA_002786505.1 of Nitrospinae bacterium CG22_combo_CG10-13_8_21_14_all_47_10. Lineage (GTDB taxonomy): Bacteria > Nitrospinota > Nitrospinia > Nitrospinales > VA-1 > LS-NOB. Next base: position 747 of record PCTK01000029.1, read on the forward strand.
TAAATTCTGCCCCTGTTTCCCTGTCTATATTATTCATTACATTTTTTTGCGATAACGCCTGAATGAAAACCGTAATTAGAAAAATTATTCATGACGCCCTGGAAAAAGCCCAGCAGGCCGGGGAACTGGAACTTTCATGCTTTCCTGAAATTGTGGTGGAAAAACCCAAGGATGAAACGCTGGGTGATTTTTCAACGAACATTGCGATGACATTGGCGCGGAGTGAGCGCAAAAGCCCCAAAGTGATTGCAGAAAGCGTTGCCCGTCATCTTAAAAATGGGGAGTTAAGCGAGGCCGGGGTGGCCGGGCCGGGATTCATCAATATTAAAATGTCCCAGGAGTTTTTTCTGGAACGGTTAAGGGATGCTGTTAAGCAGGGGGGCGATTTTGGCCGGTCTGATGCCGGGCAGGGCACCAAAGTTTTGATTGAGTTTGTTAGCGCAAACCCCACGGGGCCTTTGCATGTTGGGCATGGTCGAGGGGCCGCTGTTGGCGATGCTTTGGCAAGGATATTGAGAAAAGCCGGGTATGATTTGAGCACCGAATACTACATCAATGATGTAGGTAACCAGATGAATTTTCTCGGCCGCTCCACCTGGTTGCGTTACCGGGAACTACTGGGCGAGGCGATTGAGTTTCCCGAAGATCACTATCAAGGGGAATATATTAAGGATATTGCCCAGGAAATCATTGACCAGAAAGGGGACGAATTTTTAAACCGGCCCGAAGAGGAATGCATTCCATTTTTCAGGAAGTTTGCAAAGGATAATATTCTTGAAGGGATTAAAAAAGATCTTTCCGGGTTCAGGGTGACTTTCGATAACTGGTTCAGTGAAGAAACCCTTTATGAAGACAAGTCGGTTGAGAAGGCCGTTGATTGGTTGCAGAGCCAGGGCCATATTTATGAAAAAGACGGAGCCGTTTGGTTGAAGTCTTCCGCATTTAAGGATGACAAGGATAGGGTTATTGTCAAGCAAACTGGTGAGCGGACCTATTTTTGTTCGGACATAGCCTATCACCAGAACAAGATCAATCGTGGATTTAAAAAACTCATCAACTTAATGGGCGCCGACCATCATGGTTATGTGCCCCGCATGGAGGCGGTTCTGGAGGCGATGGGTTACGACAAGGAAATTTTCAGGATTCTTCTGGTTCAGTTTGTCAGCCTTTTACGGGCAGGGGAAAAAGTGTCTATGTCCACCCGGTCCGGTGAGTTTGAAACGCTGGCAGATGTGGTGGGTGAAGTTGGGGTTGATGCGGCGCGGTATTTTTTCCTGATGCGCAGTTCTGATACGCATCTGGACTTTGATCTGGAATTGGCAAAGAAAGAAACTCCCGATAACCCGGTTTTTTATATTCAATACGCACATGCCCGGATATGCAGTATCTTTCGTACTGCCGAAGAAAAGGGTGTGATCTGGAACAGGATGGATGATGTGGATCTTTCCTCCTTGAAAGAAGAGGAGGAGTTCGCGATTATCCGGGCTATCCTGGCTTTTCCAGAAATCGTGGAAAAAAGCGCCCGGGCTTTGGAGGTGCACAGGATTTCCCACTACCTGCTTGATCTGGTTTCCCGATTTCATGGTTATTACAGCAGGCATCGGGTTATCTCTGATGATAATTCTCTCACGCAAGCGCGATTATTTCTTCTGGATGCGTTGAGAATTACCATTCGTAATGGTTTTGATTTGATGGGTATTTCGTCTCCGGAAAAAATGTGAGCGGTGTAACCGCCCTGAGCTAAAGAGCCATCGCCCTCAAAAAATTTATTTATGAGATTCTTTCTGGTAATAGTTTTGGTGACGGCTTCCGTGGCGGGGGTGCACTTTTCAGGAATCATCAGTGCGTTTCAGGAGAATATGGCATCTCCTGAAAAAATGAGAGCCGTAAAACCTGAATTTATCCAAAATAAGGTTAAAGAGGCACCGGTTTACACATTTTTTGAGACCTTGAGTGATCGCACCATGACCCAATATGTCGATCTCAAAGGCAAGTTGATGCCGACTGCTCTTCCACCCGAACAAACCATAGTGGCTCCATCTGGAATTAAGGAAACTCCTCCCAAATCGCCGCTCGAAAAAACGGCAACATTAGAGCCTGCCACAAAATTAGAAGAAGCGAAAACCCTGGCAAGCCCGGAACCAGGCGCAACCAGCGGTGAAAGTGAGGTACCGCCTCATTATGCCGTTCAGGTGAGCTCCTTCCAGGATGAGGCGCGAGCGGGTGCTTTGAAAATGCGCCTGCAGAAAAACGGATTCGATGCATTTTTGATTAAGACGGAACTCGCCAGAAATGGCGGAACCTGGCACAGGGTTTTTCTTGGAAGGTACACAGATGAAAAGAAGGCGCAGGAAGCGGCCCAATTGGCCCGAAGCGAGTATAAACTGAATGCGGTCGTGGTGCGTAAGACGGATTAGCCGATTATTTTAGCTTCTCAGCAAAGGTGGTCGTCATCACAGAAGGCCTGCAATTCTTCTACCGGATCGT
>PCTK01000029.1:3248-3878 GCA_002786505.1 Nitrospinae bacterium CG22_combo_CG10-13_8_21_14_all_47_10
CGTAAAATTTTTCCTTGCTGTCAAACCAGGTGTTGAAGCGATAGCCTTCAATATCGTCGTGATACAGTTTTCTTTTTTCGTCTTTCCCGTTAAAATCGAAATCTAATTGGGCTTCGCCTTTTTCTGGAATAGTGACTGTGCCTCTTTGTTCGGCAATATAGGGATGCCAGGCGATCACTTCATAGGTTCCGGGGGGAATGTTTTCGATGCTGAAACTGCCATCTGCGTTGGAAACTGTGTAATAGGGGTTTTGCACCAGATATGCATTAGTCTGGAGGAAAGGATGGAGATTACATTTTATGATGTAACTCTCTGCGTCTTTACGGGCGAAGACACTGCGAACCTGACTGGACTTAGGCGGTACAGGACGGTTGCTGGTTTGATCTGAATAAATATTGCGGACTTCATAAGTCGCGATTTCATGCTGGATGGGATCGGTATTCTCCACCATGATATTTTCGCCATTTTTTGCGCCAATTACGTATTCGTTGGCGTGGCATCGGTCTATGTGAAACGTTTGCATCTTGGGGGAGAAGGGCTTGCCTTTATCAACCTTGGCCAGATGGATGATGGTATCTTTCAATCCCCGGTTGTGTGCGACGGTAAAATCGAACAGCAGGCGGTGGCCTT
>PCTK01000029.1:3927-4323 GCA_002786505.1 Nitrospinae bacterium CG22_combo_CG10-13_8_21_14_all_47_10
GTGAAAAGAGCGAACTCTGGGGACCGGGCCGGAAAGCGTGACACGGCCTTTTAATGTTCCTCCGTTATCTACAGTAACAACGGTGTAGGCCGATTCAATTTGGTCGAACAATTTTTTTGAAAGCTTATTATTTCTTTTGAATAGGGTTTCCACTTTTTCCAGGGCTTTCTCGCGTTTTCCCTGCAAATTATACAAGACCCCCAGGTCATATTCGGCTTTTACCAATCGGCTGTCCATGCTCAGGGCTATTTCAAATTCCTGAATGGCTTCATCGATCAGCTTGACACGGGCAAAGGAAACGCCTCGGTTATAGCGCAGGCCTGCAGAGTCGTAGCCCAGGCCCAGTGCTTTTTCAAAGGAGAGCAGAGCTTCCTTGTGCATTCCGGTCTGGCTGAA
>PCTK01000029.1:4508-6797 GCA_002786505.1 Nitrospinae bacterium CG22_combo_CG10-13_8_21_14_all_47_10
CTATGAAACTCAGACTATATTTGTTTTGAAATTTAACGGTCTTCACTTTGGTAACAGGTCTTAAAAGTTGAATTTTGCAATTTAACAATACTTAGGTAGAGTGTCAACTACAGGTTTAAAATTGTCCAGCCAAAATAGAAATGGCTCATAAAATCAAATCACCTGTTAGATACTCGTGAGGATGCAAAAATTCCATTTAGATGTTCTTTATTTTTCAGAGGGATCAATTTGATGCCCAATAAATTCATGGAATCGTTTGAAGCACATTGGGGAGTTCCTGGAGGTTTTTTTCAGACGATTGCCGGTTCTCAACTCAGGGATAAGGCCCTGGCCTGTCCGGCTCGAATTCGGCATGAATTGCATTTGGATGAACAGGGCAGGGCCATCTTGTATGAAATCAAGCCTGGAGATGAAATCAAGCCCATCGTTTTGCTGGCGCATGGCATGGGAGGTTGTTCTGAATCTGGTTATATGAAAAGGATTTCCACCAAACTCTGGATGCGGGGTTATGGGGTCTTTCTGATCAATCAGCCGGGATGTGGGCCGGGTATGGGGTTGAGTCCACGGTTGTGGCACGGGGGCTCCAGCGGGGATTTGGCTGAAATGGTTGATTTTGTGGTCCAATGTTACCCCGAACGCTCCCTGGTGACCGTTGGTTTTTCTTTGAGCGGAAATGTACTATTAAAATATCTGGGTGAAGGCCGAACCATTCCGGAAAATTTTGCAGGGGCTCTGGCGGTAAACCCGCCTGTCGATTTACGGGTTGCAAGTTCCATCATATCGAGGAAATGGAGTTGCGCGGTTTTCAACCAGTATTATATGAGATTGATTCGCAATCAGGCGGTTGCCTTGGCGCAAAAATTTCCATCGGCTTTGGATCCACTTAAAAATTTGAAAACCATATGGGATTTCGATGTCCACTATACAGCTCCCGCTGGCGGGTTCAAAGATGTCGATGATTACTATGACCGGTCCAGTTCCAAACATTGTTTAAAGGGGATCAAAATTCCCACTGCTATTTTATCTGCCGAGGACGATCCTTTTGTCCCCGGTCATTTGTTCGATCAGGTTGCAATGAGTGAAAAAGTGATGTTGCATCAGCCAAAAAAGGGTGGCCATATGGGATATATCGCCAGGAATAACACTCCCCACGGTGACCGGCGTTGGATGGACTATGCGGTATTGGAATGGATTCGGGAACTGCACGAAAACCAGTATGGGCTCCGGAACTTGTATGTTACAGGCTGAATTATTATCCATCGCGGATGGGAATTTACTCCTTGCACTCCAGGGATTTTTAATAATTACTAAAAGTTGATCATGCAATTATTTCCGGAATATGAAATGCCTGTTCCACCATTGGCTGACAGGTTACGCCCTGAAAGCTGGGAAAAGTTTGCCGGGCAGGAACACCTGATTGGCGAGGGCCTGCCTCTGAGGGAGTTGGTGGAGTCGGGTTCAAAACTGTCCTTTATTTTATGGGGTCCTCCGGGTACGGGTAAGACAACCCTTGCGCGCATTGCGGCGCGGTTGACCGAAAACGAGTTTCATGAGGTCAGCGCGGTCAATGCCGGGGTCGCCGATATTCGCAAGGTTATTGAAGGCGCCCGGCAAGTTTGGAAGGCCAGGCAAAAGGGGACAATTTTGTTCATTGATGAAATTCACCGGTTCAACAAAGCCCAGCAGGACGCTGTTCTGCCTTACATCGAGAATGGAACGGTTCGCTTGATCGGCAGTACGACAGAGAACCCTTCTTTTGAAGTGATCCCCGCACTTCGTTCGCGTTGCCAGATGTTTCGTCTGGAAGCCTTGGAGCGAGAACAGATCAGGGATATTCTGAACCGCGCTTTGACGGACAAAGAAAAGGGCCTCGGAGAATCAGAGCTCGAAATTTCTGCAGAGGCGATGGATATGATGGTCAGCCATGCTAATGGCGATGCCCGCCGGGCTCTCAATGTGCTGGAAGCGGCGCATGATGTGGCCGCCCAACGAGAACACAAAAAGGTTGATTTGAAAATTGTTGAGGGAATCATTCAACAGGCCGCCACCCTTTATGATAAGAAAGGAAACGAGCATTATGATCACGCTTCGGCGTTCCAGAAAAGTTTGCGCGGATCGGATGCCGATGCGGCGATATACTGGCTGGCCAAACTGATCGCTGGCGGGGAGGACCCGCGATTCATTGTTCGGCGACTGCTGGTCACGGCGGCGGAAGATGTTGGCAATGCAGACCCGCAAGCCTTTCTTCTGGTGCAAGCTGTGGCCAACGCGGTGGAAAAGCTGGGATTT
>PCTK01000029.1:6839-7043 GCA_002786505.1 Nitrospinae bacterium CG22_combo_CG10-13_8_21_14_all_47_10
GCTCAGGCTCCCAAGGATAATTCGGCGATTGTGGCTATTGATCAGGCTTTGGAAGATATCCAGCAAAAAGGCTTGTCTTATCCCGTTCCAGATCACTTGAAAGACACGCATTATAAAGATGCCAAATCCAAATATGGGTTCGGTGTGGATTACAAATATCCACATAATTACCCTGGCTCTATCGTTGAACAGGAGTATCTGCCG
>PCTK01000234.1 GCA_002786505.1 Nitrospinae bacterium CG22_combo_CG10-13_8_21_14_all_47_10
CAATCATGAAATATGCATATTATGGTTTTGGGTGCTTTATCGGGTTTGTCTGCGGTATGGGCATCAACCTTATTTTTTACTGGCTGGATCAGGCCGGAGTGAAGTTTGCCCATTACCTGATTGAGAATTTTGGGTTCTTGGGAAAATACCTTCTCGAATTGATCAATGCTCTGCCTGTTATCGGGGCGGGATTGGGGATTATTTTAGTCAAACTCCTCTTTGAGAGGGAGCTGACAGAGGGAAGCGACCAACACTAGCAGGTGGGTCGCCATTTCCTGTCCAGCGTAATACGGGTCGGCGTGCCTTGGATTAGCCCTTTAACAGCAGGGAATTAATGGTAGAATAAAACTCGGAAAAATTATCACCCAGGATCAAGAATGAGCAAAAAGTTCAATGATAATATTTTGAAAGCCCTGGAAGCTTCCCATGAGGCGGTTAAGATATGCAAGCAGGCCATGATTGATGCCAATGATGAAAGTTGCAGGGCCATGTATTCCGCCATCCAAAAAGATTGCGAAAAACATGTTGAAATGCTGAAAGGAGAGATAAAGCTTCATAAAGTCCAGAAAAAATGGGATGACTAAATGCGTATATTGATTGTAGAGGATGAAAGAAAGGTTGCCGGGTTCATTAAAAAAGGCCTTGAAGAAGAAACATACGCTGTAGACATCGCACCCGATGGGGAAGAGGGCCTCTTACTGGGAGAGCAGAACCAGTATGATCTGATTATTCTGGACCTCATGCTTCCGAAAATTAACGGACTGGAAGTTTTATCCACTCTAAGAGCCCGAAAAATCGAAACTCCCATCCTTCTTCTCACCGCTAAAGATTCTGTGGAAGACAAGGTAACCGGTCTCAACCTGGGGGCCGACGATTACCTGACCAAGCCCTTTGCGTTTTCAGAACTGTTGGCCAGAATCCGTGTCTTGCTTCGGAGAGGAAAAACTGAAGTCAAGACGACACTGGAGATCGCCGATTTGACTCTGGATCTGGTCAGCCACAAAGTGAAACGCCAAAACCAGGAAATTGAACTCACCGGAAAAGAATACAGTTTGCTTGAGTACTTCCTGCGAAACCAGGGAAAGGTGCTGACGAGAACGATGATCGCTGAGCATGTCTGGGATTATAATTTTGATACCTTCACCAACGTGATTGATGTTTACGTCAACCATTTGAGAAAGAAAATCGATAAAAATTATTCCCAAAAGCTTTTGCATACCCTCCGTGGCGTTGGATACATCATGAAAGAATAGCTATGGCTTTCAAATCCATTCGTTCCAGGTTGACGGCCTGGTACATCACATTTCTGGGTATCATCCTCATCCTGTTCAGTGTCTTTCTCAATTACTTTCTTTCCAAACGCCTTTATGAAAGTATTGACAACTCCTTGACAGTTTCGGCTACCGTTGTTGCCACCTCGGCGGTAATGAGGTTCAACCGTTCGCCATTGCCCGGACTCGACCAGTTTTTTGAACAGTTCATGGGGGCCGGCAACCTCAATAAGTTTTATAGAATCTATGATGGCTCCGGCAATGTCGGGTCACGGTCCAATAATATTGATGCCTCCAAATTTCCATTATCACAGACGGCCTATGCCGATGCTTTGAAGGGAAAAAACTCCTACGAAACATTTTTCGTGGATGGCAAGTACCCCATCCGGGTCATCACCATGCCCATCCTGCGGGAGGATAAACTGGTCAATCTGGTTCAGGTCGGGACTTCACTGGAAGCGGTCAGGGAAACTCTGGGTAACCTGAGGTTATTCCTGTTCACCGCTGTTCCTTCGGTACTCGTTCTGGCAACACTCCTGGCACGGTTTTTGGCCCGGCGTGCCTTGAAGCCTATATCGAAAATCATTCAAACAGCCCGGGATATCGGGCAAGGGAAGGAATTGAGCCAGCGCATCCCTGTGTTTAAAGTTCAGGATGAACTGGGCCAGTTGGCCCTTACTTTTAATGAAATGATGGACCGCCTGGAAAACTCTTTCGCCCAGATGCGTCAATTCAGCAGTGATGCTTCGCATGAGTTGAGGACTCCATTGACGGTTTTGCGGGGGCAGAACGAATTGATATTGAGTAAACCACGTGAACCGAAAGAGTATCAGGAGGTGATCGTCAGTAATCTTGAAGAGATCAACTATATGTCCAAAGTGCTGGAAGATTTGTTCGTCCTCTCCAAGTCTGACGAAAACCAGATTCTCCTCAACTGCAAGCCGATGGATTTGAGAGACCTGGTGGAGGAGGTGTGTCGGCACGCCGAAGTGCTGGCGGAAGATAAAGACATTACCATTGTTATTGCATTTCTGGAGTCTGTGGAAATTAATGGCGATGAGGTGCGGCTCCGTCAAATGATCTGGAATATTATGCACAACGGGATTAAGTACACACAACCAGGCGGAGAGTTAAAAGTTTCTTTGCAGGAGGAAGCGGGTTTTGCTTTGTTGTCGATACAGGATACCGGCATCGGAATACCAGAAAAAGACCTGGCATCTATTTTTGACCGGTTTTATCGGGTGGATAAAGCCCGTTCACGCGATGAAGGGGGTAGCGGACTAGGGCTCAGTATTTGCAAACATATCGCCGAATCTCATAAAGGCAAGATCGAAGTCGAAAGTAAATTGGGTGTGGGCACCCGCTTCAAAATCCGCATCCCCAGCATAACGCAGGCAGAGAATAAGGCCTCATCTGGCTAGCCAGATTGAGCCATTGCCAGTTGCCTTCACGGCTAATGGTGCAGTTGCAGGATTACGTTTTTGACCTGTGTGTAATTTTCCAGGGCGTGGATACCCATTTCCCTGCCAAACCCGCTTTGCTTGTAGCCTCCGAAAGGCGCCGCCGCGTCGAAAATATTGTGGCAGTTCACCCACACTGTGCCAGCCTTGAGCCCCTTGGCGACTTTGTGGGCTTTGTTGATGTCCTTGGTCCACACGCTTGCCGCCAGGCCATAAACCGTGTCGTTGCCTCGAGCGATAACGGCATCAAGGTCTTCAAAGGGTGCGGCGACCAAAACCGGACCAAAAATTTCTTCTGCGACGATTTTCATTTCAGGTTTAACATTGTCAAAAACTGTGGGTTGAACATAACATCCTGATTCCATTCCCTGACCAGGAGCCGTACCGCCGGCACGGGTTATGGCACCCTGCTGTTCTCCGGAGCGGATAAAGTTCAATACCCGTTCCTGTTGTTCGCGTGAAACCAGCGGGCCCATTTCGGTGTCCGGGCACATGCCCGGTCCGACTTTGATGTTTTTGGCAAGTTCCGCAACACGGCCAACCAGTTCTTCATAAATGTTTTCATGCACCAGCAGACGTGAACCCGCCGCGCAACATTGCCCGTGGTTGAAAAAGATAGCTCCCGCGACACCCTGAGCGGCCAACTCCAGGTCGGCATCGGGAAATACAATGCTGGGCGACTTGCCTCCCAGCTCAAGCGAAACCCGTTTTAAATTCCCGGCAGAAGATTTGACAATTTCATGGCCTACTTCAGTACTTCCGGTGAAGGCAACTTTGTCGACATCTTCGTGAAGGGCAAGTGCCTCCCCGGCATCGCCGAATCCGCTGACGATATTGACCACACCATCGGGGAAACCCGCTTCGGCAAACAGACTCGCGAGATATAAAACGGATAAGGGTGTCTGTTCCGCCGGTTTCAAGACCACGCAATTGCCTGCTCCCAGAGCTACGCCCAGCTTCCAGGCGGCCATGAGCAGTGGGAAGTTCCAGGGAATGATCTGGCCCACCACCCCCATCGGTTCGCGCAAAGTGAAATCAAGAAACTCAGCACCCGGTGCATAGGGAACGGAAATATCAATCGTTTCACCATGGATTTTTGTTGCCATTCCGGCGTAATAACGAAAGTGGTCAACGGTAAGAGGCACATCGGCGGCGCGTGCAATGGCCAGGGGTTTTCCATTGTCGAGAGTTTCCAGTTGCGCGAACTCTTCGGTGCGTTGTTCAATCAGGTCGGCCAATTTCCAGATCATTTTGCCCCGTTCAGAAACGGTTATTTTCCTCCACGGCCCGTTCTCGAAGGCGTTTCGTGCCGCCTTGACAGCCCGGTCGATATCTTCCTTTTCACCCTTGGGAACGCGGGTCAGGACACTGTTATCAGAAGGGTCGAGTACTTCAAAAGTTTCCCCACTGGCCGCGTCGACGCGCTTGCCGTCGATCAATAGTTTTTGTGGAGCGGAAAGAAAATCTTTTATTGTTGAAAGTGGTTCGGGTGTCATGGCTAACTCCAGTCAAGCTTGAGAATCAAAAACAGGGCAATCCCTATTGATTAAATTTTAATTTCAGCCCAATTATTATATTGATCGGGAATGAAATAAAGTTTTTTTTCAGATTGACGCGAGGACCCAGTATACAATGGAGATGAAAAAGGAGGTGTTACTGAATCCAAACCAGGGGACCATAAACCCAGGCTCTGTCGCCGGCGGCATCTTCGATGTGGACCCAGTTGTTCTCGATTTTGAGGACTTTCATCGAAAAATATTTGTCCACGGGAGCCCATTTGACCTTGGGGTGATTGGTGCCGGGTCCTTCCCGGAGGTTGGTTTCGTTATTTTTGATGGCGGCGCACTTGTATTTCTGAGTGGTGAGGGGTGCGTAAACCCAATAGGTGTCTCCATCTAAATCTTCTACCAGTTTCCAGTCCCCTTTGGTTTTTAAAAGTTTGAAGGGCATGTACTGGAAAACCTGCCAGAGCTTTTCATATTTTGTTCCGGGGCCTTTTCTCAAATTGGCTTTTTCGTTTTTGATGCAGAGAGCTGTTGCAGAGTCTGCCCCAACGAGAAAAATGAACAAAGTAAATATCAAAATAGAGAAGGGAGTTTTAGTCATAGTGTTTTATTGTCGGTACTGGTGAGCGGAGTAAAAACCTGAAGCAGGAAACGGTGATATGCTAAGCTGAGTTCATGCTTTAGATGAAGGAGGAATCCTGCATTGGATTATCTTTCTTTAAGCATAACAAATTATTTCGCCTTCATCTGCTTTTTCTTTTTTTCCGATCCAGGAAAGGTGTAAATTCTCTTGTTGCAAATATTTACGCTCCTACAACTGATGCTGATTGTGGCGGTGATTGTTTACCTGACGGTGAACATGAACTATCTGGTTCGCCTTGAACCGGCACCTCATATGCTGGATGATCCGCCGATGGTTTCGGTCTGTGTCCCTGCGCGGGATGAAGAGCGGGGTATCCGGGCTTGTCTGGAGTCCCTTTTAAAACAAGATTACCCTGAATTTGAAGTGATCGTGGTCAACGATCACTCTACGGATCGCACCGGTGAGATAATTCATAACATACAAGATTCCCGATTGATTGCGCTGGATGGAAAAGATCTTCCCGAAGGCTGGCTGGGGAAGCCCTTTGCCCTGCATCAGGCTTTTCAAAAGGCAAAAGGAGAGATACTCTTGTTCACCGATGCGGACCCGGTTTTTCAACCCCTGGCCTTACGCACCGCTGTTTTCACCATGCGGGAACGTAATTTGTCTGCCCTGACCTTACTGCCGAAAGCCGAGTTCGGTTCATTTTGGGAACGGGCGGTGCAACCGACCATTTTCGGTTTTATCGGGGCCTTGACACGATTCCGAAAAGTGAACAGTCCGAATCATAAAAGCGCGATGGGATTCGGTGCGTTTCTGATGTTTAAGCGTTCTGCCTATGAAGCAATAGGCGGGCACGAGGGCGGCAAAGCCGATGTGCTGGAAGATGTATTGATCGCCAAACGGTTGAAAAAGGCTGGATTCAAACTTCTCGTTGCCGATGCCAAGCGCCTGTTTTCAATTCGCATGTATTATGGGTTTCGTGAAATCTGGACCGGGTGGCGGAAGAATATGTTCCTGGCCATGAAACGCTCGGTCCTCCGTGCATTTTACTATGTTTTCATGGTGCTTGCGTTTGTGCTTGCACCCTACCTGATGTTGGTGTGGAATGTGATGGCCGGGGCCGACTTGCTCTGGGTGGGACTCTCCCTGTTTGGGGTTTGCATGGTTTCAGCGGCAACGGTTAAAACCTGCGATGAATTGGGGTTGAGCCGTATAAACGCCTGCCTGTTCCCGATCGGCGCTATGGTGATGGCGGCTATCATGATAAACTCCATGATTCAGACTCTGGTTTTTTCCCGTACCGAATGGCGGGGCCGGGTATATTCGGTGGAATAATTCAACCCTTTACAATCTCTTGGGTGCTATGGACAATATCCCGCGACTATTTATCAAGGCAGGCCTCATTTATGCCGTGATCGGCGCTATCCTTGGAATCACCATGGCTGTCGACCCATCACTTTCACATCCGCTAAGGTTTATCCATATCCATTTAAACCTGCTCGGGTTCATGACCATGATGGTATCCGGAGTGGCCTATCACGTGCTTCCCCGGTTCAGTGCGCGCACATTGCCATGGCCTGCCGGAATGAAATATCAATTTATTTTGCAAAATGTCGGCCTTCTCGGCATGGTTGGCGTACAAGGCTTTAGTGGTTGGCGAGGAGGCGGGACATCGCAGGTTCTTTTTATCGTTTTTGCGGTCCTTGCCGGCGTGTCGTTCGTGATCATGTTTTACAATCTTTATTTTGTCCTTTCCCCTGAGAAGGAAGTACCTCAGCCAACAAAAATCACTGGCGACATGAAAGTGGGGCCTGTGATTGACCAGTTTCCCAAAGCTCTGGACGTTTTTCTGGAGAGTGGTTTTCAGGCTTTGGCGAATCCGACAGCAAGGCAAACCTTCGCTAAAATAATATCCATAGACAAAGCCTGTGAAAAACACGGTGTGCCTCCAGAAGAGTTTCTGGAAAAACTCAACCAGGTGATTTTTGTAGAAGAAGTCCCGTCTACATCCGCACCGGATTCAGTCAGTTCAGTCGGGCAGGAAATTAAGCGGGGAGAAATGTGTGCCGCCGATACCCGTGTCGGTAGCTTGATTGTGACTTACCCAACCACAAAAAAAGTGTTCGAAGCGCATTATGGCGAAAGTTGTTTTTCCTGCCCAGGTCAGGTTTTTGAAACCGTGGAACAGACCGCCAGCATGCATAATGTTGACTTGCAAATGATCCTGTCTGAAATCAACAGCAAGATAGATGTGGAATTAAAAAGTTCGTGAATTGGATATTGTCAGGCAGTGGTTAAAAAGCTTTTCGAATCA
>PCTK01000186.1:0-1967 GCA_002786505.1 Nitrospinae bacterium CG22_combo_CG10-13_8_21_14_all_47_10
AAGTCGTTAACACACCGTCGGCCAGCTTGACACCCCGGTCTGTGGTGATATCCAAATCCGCCACTTTAACCAGTTCCACCCCGGCCCCCAATCTCTTTTTTATAATTTCACTGTTTTGTGTAAGGATTTTAGCTACCCCGGCCCCTATGGTGCCGAAGCCAATCATTCCCACCTTAACCATTTTCATCATCATTCCTTAAAAAATCTCTTTAATGCCGCGAACTGCCTGTCGGATCCTATGCTCGTTCTCGACCAACGAGAAACGTACAAAATGGTCCCCGCCCTCGCCAAATCCAATGCCAGGGGCAACTGCCACCTTGGCTTTATCCAGTAGCATTTTGGAAAACTCCAAGGACCCCATTTTCTTGAAACGATCAGGAATTTCAGCCCACACCATCATTGTCGCCTTCGGGGGCGTCACATTCCAACCAATCCGGTTCAGTGATTCACACAAAACATCCCGCCGACTCCGGTACGTTTCACGAATTTCTTCTACGCAGTCGCGTGGACCATTTAGAGCTACTGTGGCCGCAATCTGGATAGGCTGAAACATACCATAATCCTGATAGCTTTTAATGCGTGCCAGAGCATTAATGATTTCAGAGTTTCCCACCGCGAAACCAACCCGCCACCCAGGCATATTATAACTTTTTGACAAGGTAAAAAACTCAATTCCCACTTCCTTTGCTCCAGGAACCTGCAAAAAACTGGGAGCTTTATAACCGTCAAAGACAATGTCTCCATAGGCAAAGTCATGGATCACAATCAGATCGTGTTCTTTGGCAAAGTCCACCACCTTCTCAAAGAAATCTATATTCACCACAAGAGTGGTTGGATTATGCGGGAAATTGATGACCATGGCCTTGGGCCGGGGCCAGTTTCTCTTAAAGGCATCCAGCAGGGCATCGAAAAAATCTATATCCGCGCTGAGGGGTACATGAATGACATCACCATTCGCCAAAATAAATGCATATGTGTGAATCGGGTAAGTAGGAGTAGGCACCAGAACCGAATCGCCAGGATTGGTAATCGCCAAAGCCAGATGAGAAATACCTTCTTTCGAACCAATGGTTGCAATCGCTTCTGAATTTGGGTCCAGATCTACATCATAGTTGCGCTTATACCAGTCGGTGATGGCAAGGCGCAATTTGTATATGCCCTTGGAAACTGAATAGCGGTGGTTGGCTTCCTTTTGCGCGGACTCCAGCAATTTATCCACAATATGCTTAGGGGTTGGCATATCAGGGTTCCCCAAACCAAAATCGATAATATCTTCCCCACGCCGACGGGCGTCATATTTAAGTTCGTTGACAATCCCTAAGACATAGGGAGGAAGGCGCTTAATTCTTGCAAACTCTCTCATAACTCATTAAATTTAAATGTGTTGATAACCGCAAACAGAAGTCTTGAAAATAAGGTGTTTCCAGGATAGGCCAAACTACAAAAAAATGTCCTGGACAGTCAGGGTTTGTGAAGAGGCAACTTATTAATTTCCAAGGGAATCCGGCCGAATGCCCGCGTAACATAACATAATTTCTAAAACCCGGCAAACCTAAACCCTTCATTGGAAATCATTTTTCGATTGGGAAAATTCGTTACTTCTTTTTTCTTGATTCTGACCTTTTACAGGGGGTAGAATTGCCAACTCAGATGGCCTGTCCTGTTGGTTTCCGCTTGAAGGTTTCGGTTATCATGAATGGTGTCAGGTTATCTGGAATGCCCCTTTATTCGAATCGAATGGCAAAATCCACTCCTTTGATTGAAGACCACCCTCCTCACAATGAGCAATGGAATTTTTTCAGATAATTATATTGAGCATTATTCAGGGGCTCACTGAGTTTCTGCCCATATCCAGTTCCGGTCATTTGATACTGGCTCCTATCATCTTCAATTTTGAAGATCAGGGCTTGGCTCTCGATGCCATTTTGCATTTAGGCACTCTCTTCGCCATTATAATCTTCTTCCGC
>PCTK01000186.1:2023-5919 GCA_002786505.1 Nitrospinae bacterium CG22_combo_CG10-13_8_21_14_all_47_10
CCATCATCTTGCCTGGTGCATTATTCTTGCTTCGTTCCCGGCAGGGCTGATCGGCCTGTTTGGTGGGGACTGGATTGAAACCAATCTGAGGAGTCCTACTTTTGTCGGGGGCAACCTTTTGTTCTGGTCTTTCATATTCCTGGTTGCAGACCGATATGGCGCAAAAAACGGGAATCCAAACACGGAATTGAAAAAGCTGAGTTTAAAAAAAGTTTTATTTATCGGGTGCGCTCAAGCCATTGCACTGTTGCCGGGTACCTCGCGGTCTGGCATCACCATTGTCGCCGGACTTTTCAGCAATCTCTCTCACACTTCGGCGACCCGGTTTTCTTTTTTGCTGGGTACCCCGATTATTTTCGCGGCAGGCATGCACAAGCTGGCACAATTTATTTTGCACCCGGCGTCAAAACAAACCTACTCAAACCTCCACCTTGGCATAGGACTGGGGATAAGCTTTCTGGTCGGTTTTCTGGCAATTCACCTTCTGCTCAAAATTGTTGCAAGAGTTGGTCTTTTACCCTTCATCCTTTACAGGGTGATACTTGCAGGCGCGATTCTTCTTTATTATTGAGTTTTATAAAAAAAGCCGACCTGAGTAATCAGGTCGGCTTAATTACAACTTGGAGAAATTAACCGCAGTTTACATTGATGTTAGCAGTACCCGTATTGGTGATTCTAACTTCACCACTGATGTCGCCAATGGAATCGCCACGACTAAAGTTATCCTGAGAGGTAAATGTCACCTTACTTTTACCCATGGAATGCTTGTTACCCATACCAACATCGGCATTACCAGCTGATCCGCCGCCTTCAAAATTCTGATGGTCGTTCGGGCTCAGGCTCAAAGGGACCGTCGTGAAATTTGAAGACTTCCAGATTGAGGCATTAGCGGCACCACGGTCTTCACTCCCTCCACCCGCATTTTCCAAGGTGATCGAATTGGCGTTCGTACATTTCGCCATCTGGCCAGGAGCCAACGACTCCGCAAAAGCAGAACTTGCGAGACAGAAAGAAGCAACAGCAACTAGTAAAACAACAGCGAGATTTTTCATTGTAAATCCTCCCTTACCCTGGTTAAAAAACATTACCTACCTAAATATTCTAAACGAGGCCAGATTCAAGGAATTAGCCTCCTCCCATTAGAACTAAAAGGTATTTTTTCAAAGAGCGTTACGGCACCTGAACCACCAGCAAACAGAGTAATTTTCGGCACCGCCCGCAAAACCCACACGTAGTAATTCTCCTACCCAAAGAGGAACCACCCACGATTTTCTTCAGAAGTATACTTATGGGTTAAAACATGTCAATCATTATTTCCAATAAACAATAAAACTCTTTATTATTTAACATTTTATATTGTTTTCCTCACAACAACCCAAAACACACAACCAACTAAACGCCTAATAAATATTCAGATTTTATCCTATAAAATATAGGGCCTTACTCCTAATTTGTCAAACATATCCTCCAACTGCCCAGTCTCAGCGGCTTTCATCGTCAAGCACCACCCCTGAAGGCAGTATTAAAGGCTTTTTCAATCCTTGCAAGTGAACCTTGCCCTTGAGAGAAGCGGTTCCTTCAAAACGGACATTTCCAATTATGGTCAATTCCTCTAAATCTATGAGGTCCAGGGTGACGGGAAAACTGTTTTGAAAATTTTCTATATTTTGCAGGAAATCTCCCAGTTCTATTATGGGTAGGGAATGGGACTTCCTTTGGGAGTTTCTGATTAACGTTCCTTTATATAAATTAAAAAGGTTGGAACGGACCAAAAGCAAATCATCCGTCTTTTTAACAGGCAAAAAACGTTCGCGCGAAACAGAGAGACCTATCGCCCCCTCAAAACATTCCAAACCAGAACCAATAGCAGTTTCAAGCTGAACAACAGGAACTCCTTCAACATCTTTCTGGTTCACCATCACACTTAAATCAAGAGAACCTTTTTTGAGCCTGTTATTCAAGGCCACCAGATTTATCCAGATATTATTGGTATTGAAAACCTTGAATTTTCCCGGGGCACAAAACTCGTCGAGCTTATCATCGGGAACACGGGCGATCTCCAGCAGTTTAAGCTTACCTTCCTGTTGATACAAAGTACCTCCCTTAACATCCGCGGCAGTTTTAGCGGTCATCTCCATTAAGAAAGGGACGTTAGACCGATCCATATAATTCAGAATTACGGGATCCACAACGGCGCCAAGATTATCTGCATTGGAAATAAAAAGGATCTCTTTTCCAGCATCTATCAGGTTTTGCAAAATTCCCTGTTGCCAGACACATTGGTAAAAATCACCATGTCCTGGAGGATAGCATGCCTGATCCCCATATTTATCAGAGGAAAGCGGACTCAATGTCTCAGAATTCAGGCGAGGAAATTTGTTTTGTTCAAAACTAATTATTTCCGAAGAAAATTCCTGAGTTTTCAAATGAGCCAGGGTTTCCCCATGCGTATAAAAACTGTTCATTAAAAGAAGAGGAATTTTTTGATTCCATTCCTGATTCAGGCTCTCAATTTGCTCCAAAATTAATTCCAGAAAAGTTTTATTGTCTCGCACCTCAACCAGAGACTTGGGTCCCACACAGCCCATGCTGGTACCTAAGCCGCCATTAAGCTTTCCCACAACAAGTTTTGATAATTGGATCGCAGTTTCCGAATGGTCCGGGTTTGGCAGGCTGGAATACTCCCGCAGATGGCTGGAGTCAGGAGTCATTATTGAACCCCAACCCTCGATTTTAGACGGCCCCTGGCGGAACCGGGTAATCATTTCCCAATAATTATTTAATTGAAGACCAGCGAGGGATTGGCTCAATTTATTCCACAAAGAATTTTCATCAACTAACATACTGAAACCTGAACCTGTTTTTTTTCATGATAAACTTGCAGGGACTTGCTTAACTTTTGCAGGTTGCCAAGAAAAATTATTTCTTCAACTCCTCTTCCAGCCTGTGGATCAGAATGCTGGAATCTGGAACCACCTCGCTCAAAAAGCTGGCCACGGGTATTCCATTTTTTCCAACCAAAAATTTGTGAAAATTCCATTGCGCCTCATTTTTTTTGGGTTTCCACTTCCCCTTTATCCGGTATAACACCCACTTTACCAGCCCAAATATTTGCGACCGAATTCCCCCTTCGCCTTGATGCTTCAAGCCACAATCATATAAATATTGGTAAAGATCAAGTTTTTGCGGGCCTAGAACAGACACCTTACTGAAGAGATCAAAGGTAACCTTAAAATTATTCTCACAATAATCTTTGATTTCCTCGTCCGCACCTGGCTCCTGCGCACCAAAATCATTAGAAGGAAAAGCCAGAATGCTCAGGCCCTGCCCTTGGTACTTTTCATAAAGTTCCTGCAGTCCCGAATATTGCGGAGTAAACCCGCAATGTGAAGCCACATTGACAATCAGTAAAACCCTACCCTGGAATTTTGAAAGGCTCGACATCTCCCCATCAATGGATTGGACTTCAAACTTATAAACATTTTTTTGCAAGAGCTTTATACCCCAATAAAGAGCCGTTTTCTCCAATTTAGTGCCAATCCTGTCTCAGTATGACATTATTCCGCCCAAACTGCCCATTTAAATACGATATAGATTTTCTAGAAAAGTTTAAAAAATGTTACATTAGGGGGGAATAATCAATGAAATAAATGCGCGAGTTTTAATACCCTTTTTAACAGGCCTCCTCTGATTATGGAGACCCCGTGAGGAGGTAGTTATGGTTTCTAAATCGCCCCCAAAAGGCATTTTGCTTTATGTCGACGATGACAAGGATACACTTGTGCTGATGGAAGAAGTTTTCTCATCAGAAAACTACACTGTAATTACCAAATTAAATGGTGAAGATGGGTTAAAATTTATTCAAGAGAATGGACCAGTTTCCGTAGTGATTTCGG
>PCTK01000186.1:5978-6944 GCA_002786505.1 Nitrospinae bacterium CG22_combo_CG10-13_8_21_14_all_47_10
CCCGCCACAAAACTATGTCTGTGTTCAGGGTCTTTTGATAGATATACCCTGGAAGCAATGGTGAAAGGGCAGGAGATAGACGGCTTCTTCATAAAACCCGTCACCATTGATCATATCTTGACGACTGTTAGCGGTTTGATGGGGGAGCAGGAAAAATAATAACCATTGATATTTTAAAATGCTCGTTTTCAAAAACAATATTTATGACACCTCGCAACCCGGAAAACTGATTCCTTGTCCAGATTCGGACTACAATTCCCGTTTTGATCCCCGCCATTTTGTTGAATCAGCATTAAGTCAGGAAGAAGAAGTCCTTTCATTCATTGAGCGTCAGTCTCAAATATACTGGAAAGAAGATTTTATT
The DNA here is from genome assembly GCA_002786505.1 of Nitrospinae bacterium CG22_combo_CG10-13_8_21_14_all_47_10. Classification (GTDB taxonomy): domain Bacteria; phylum Nitrospinota; class Nitrospinia; order Nitrospinales; family VA-1; genus LS-NOB. The sequence continues at coordinate 6,343 of PCTK01000186.1, forward strand.
CAGTTTTATCCCCATGTCGGCAGAATAAATTCACTGCAAGCTCTTAAAAATATCCTGAAAATATTGCAGTCTGGATTAAACGACGGTTCCTGTTGGCAACATATGAACAGCTACCACTTCTGTTTTATTTATGATGTCCTTGCGCGCTTTTCTTTTAACTACAACCACGACAACTTGCAGGAAAGGTTTTCAAACCTTCCTGAACTAAAAGGCAAACCTGTATACTTGGCCAATTTTATCAGCAACTATTTTTTCAACAAATCATTCCTGGTTGATCCTGACCACTTCAATTCCTTATTGAGGAAAGATAAAGACCGCCTGGGGTATGACTGCCCTCACTTGTTTGGCGTGATAAACGGGCTCAGCCCAACACGGGAAGAAATCGCCCTCAAGGAATCGCAAGACTACCCTTACACGATTTTTGTTTAACATATTTCAATCGCGTGCAATAAGTTTCTGCTCCATTCAAAGTAGCATTTATCCAGGAAAACCCCAGGGTTTAGCCAGGATATTGCATGAGTTGAGAAAGGTAGGCGTATTACGTCATTCCCGCGCAGGCGGGAATCCAGAAGGGTGAAACGAGACAACCCTGTGTATACTCC
>PCTK01000164.1:0-1173 GCA_002786505.1 Nitrospinae bacterium CG22_combo_CG10-13_8_21_14_all_47_10
TTTACAATCCGATCTATTTCATGCAATACTTTGGCGCAGAAATTCTGAATCTTTGGGTCATCGGTAGTATTTTTTTGCAACACCTGGGTATGGACTGAAATGATGTTGACAGGGTTCAAGACTTCATGGCTGACCCCAGCGGCCAATTCACCAATTCCTGCCAGTTTTTGCGTGGCAATAATTTGTTGCTGGGCCAACTCTATCCTTTGCTCAGCCTCTTTCCTCTCAGAGATATCACGAATCAGCCCAATCACTAACACTTCTCCTCGTTGCTCCATTTGCGTCAAGGTAAGCTCAACAGGAACAGGGCTCCCATCTTTTTTTATCCCTTGGGCCTCAAGCAGGATGTTCTGCTTTGAAAGTAATTTTGTCGTTCTGAAACTATTTATTCCTGCCAGATGTTTTTCCTTGTAGGGTTCATCTATCAAGGTCACCACGGGTTTATTCATAACCTCATAGGCCTTATATCCGAATATTATTTCCGCGCCATGATTAAACAGTTGGATATTGCCGTCCAGATTTGCAATGACCAATCCGTCCTTTAAGTTATTGACGACGGACCGAATCAGCCTTTCATGGTCAATGAGGGTGCTTTCCATTTGTTTCTTCTCGGTAATATCTTCTTTAATGGCAATAAAGTTGATGATATTTTCATTGATATCCTTTAAGGAAAAAATAAGCACCGACTCCCAATACAGCTCCCCATTTTTCTTTTTATTATGAAAGACTCCCCTCCACTCCTTACCTTGGGAGATGGTATTCCACAAAACTTGATAATAGGTGTCAGGTGATTCTCCAGATTTAAATATTCTTGGGTTCTTGCCTAAAACCTCCTCCTGGGAATAACCCGTTAATTTTATCAAGGCTTGATTGACAAATTGAATGTTTCCCTTTTCGTCGGTTATAATTACGGATATTGGAATTTGCTGGGCGACTTGAGACAGCCTTTCGATTTTTCCCCCAACCAATTTTTGCGCGTGGATATCTGAAATAGAGCCAGACATTCTTTTTGGTTTTCCAGAACGATCTCTTTTGACCGCGCCTCTGCTATGAAACCATTTGTATTCACCGCTTTTATGCTTCAAACGGAATTCCACATCAAAATCCTCTTTGCCATCAAAGTGGCTTTTTAGAGCCTTTTCCATCCTGGGAAGATCATTAGGGTGGAGTAGC
>PCTK01000164.1:1232-3495 GCA_002786505.1 Nitrospinae bacterium CG22_combo_CG10-13_8_21_14_all_47_10
GTATTCATCCGACCACCACTCTTCATTTTTATCTATATCAGGCCAATCCCAGAGTCCTTCCTCCGCGCCTTTGACACTCAGCGCATATCGTTCTTGCAGTTCTTTAATGGAGCGGCCCAATGGCTCACTAAGCCGCAAGAACCCAAGAAACCCCAATAGAATTGCAATAACTCCCGCAACTCCCGCCATATTCACGGCTTTTATGAACGGGGCTTTTATTTCCACCAAATCTATTTTTGCCACCAGACCAAGGTTCAAAACTGCTACTGGCTCATAAGCCGCCAGAACGTTTTCCCCCCGATAATCCCGATTCGCCATGACTCCTGATTGTCCGCTCAAGGCTCTCCTCATGGGTTCGGCAAATTTGGAACGGAATGGTAGGGTTTTTGGACTTTTGGGGAAGGTCGGAGGGAAATGAGGATGTGATAAAAGATAAACGATTTGATCGCCTTCCAATCTTGCAAGGTAGAAATCACCAGTTTCGCCAAAGCCTTGATGGGATTCTTGAATCTGACTTAATGTTGCTGTTAAATGGCCACCGGGGAAGTCATCACTTTGCTCAATATCAAATCGGGCAACGGCCTCTATAAACCTTGCCTGGCTTTTGACTATCTGGCGAAGGTCCTCTTTTTTTTCTTCAATAGCGGCCTGGTATAAAAAGTAAATAGAAATAGCCCCTACAGACAGGGCCACTGCCGCCATTGAGAGGCCTAAATACCATCTTTGTTTTTGCTCAATCGACAAAATTCAACTCCATAGAGAATAGGGATTTGATTTTTTTAATTTACGACGACGATGCCAAATTATTATTTCGGAGTTGCGTAAAAAATAAACTGGAGCGATAATAATCAGCCATAGTATAACCTAATCTCTAAGTTCTTATGAAGCAACACAAAATCCTTGTTATTGATGATGAAAAAGAGATTTGCTCACTCCTGAAAAGTTATTTTGAGGATGAGGGGTATGCTGTTCACTGTTCGTATGATGGTGAAGAGGGATTGAAGCAGGTAAAATCCTTTGATCCATCAATCATATTGTTGGACATACGTATGCCTGGCATGAGCGGTCTTGAGGTATTAAAAAAGATTAAAGAACTAACCTCTGCTCCTGTCCTATGTGTTTCGGCGATGGTGGATAATGAAATGGTTGCGGAGTGTTTGAAAAACGGAGCTTTCGCCTATATATTAAAACCCGTAGATTTAAAGGGTTTAAACGAGTCCATCCAAACTGCTTTAAAGGAACAACCCTGATGCAGACCTGGGAGGGGCAATCTCGTCATTCCCGCGCCCCATCCGTCATTCCCGCGCAGGCGGGAATCTAGTAGGGGCGAACGGCCGTTCGCCCCTACATGAATCGCCCCTACTTTTCTGTTCTTTCATCTGCGTTCATCGGCGTCATCTGCGGATCCCTCATGTTTCGTCTCGTCATTTACCCCTTGCGGGGCACGAAGGCAAAGGAAAAATATCACGCCCGCGCAGGCGGGAATCCGCCGTTTTTATTTTTTCAAAATATAAGAAATCCTCACGCCGCTGGTATAGGCATCGGCCCAGTGCGAAGATTTTTTCTGTTCGGGGGTGAGCAGGTCGTGATAGGTGCAGGTTCGGGTTTGGTATTTTTTCCAGTCGAGTTGGGTGAACCGCATTTTTAAAGACTGAAACCAGATTTCGAGCAGTGCCTGGGTGGGCAGGGTGATGAGGCTTAAAGTTTTGTCTTTGTGCGGGAATGAGTGCGGCAGGCGATAGTCTTTTTTTTCCGGCTGGGTCAGGGCGGTGAGCATCATCGGCAGTTTTAAATTTTTTTCGTTGATGGATTTGTAAACCTCAGGCGCGTCTTTGCCTTGAATGGCGGCATAGGCGGCGGTGAAGGTATCGATCAGGACCACTTCCTTCGCGACTTTCCGCATCAGTTTCAGCAACCGGTAAGGTTCGATCATATAATAAAGCGTGCCGAGACAGAGCACGGTATCAAAACTTCCTTCCCCAAGATTCTCCAGATAGTCAAACGCATCCGCAACCTTAAGGTTATAGCGGGATTCAGCAACCCCCAATTGCTGAAAAAGTTCCTGACCTCGTTGGATAGTTTTTTCTTCCGTGTCGATTCCCTGGACAAACCCGGCTCCGAGTTCAAGAGCGGAGTAGGCGAACGTTCCCATGTGCGAACCGATGTCGAGAATTCTTTTGCCCTTTATGCAGTTCTGGTTCTGAGTCAGCAGGTTATCAACGCGGGCATTCAGGCACTCAAAGCTGTATGGAATGGCCCAGCG
>PCTK01000164.1:3561-6466 GCA_002786505.1 Nitrospinae bacterium CG22_combo_CG10-13_8_21_14_all_47_10
TAGTTCATCAACATCTTCAAAATATATGTTTTCCACACTTTTAATGCAAGCTGGAAGGCTTGTAAAGCACCAATTTTAAAGGGTTTTGCTGGTATGTAGGCATTGGAATGCCGGTTGATTATAAGTTATTGATTTTATTAGATTAATCTGGTCTAATAGCCTATGTTGTTGAAAAATTAGTGTTTATTTTTTTTTGGGTCAGGGCGAAAAGGGGCCTGAAAACTTCAAAGCCACATAACTCATTGAAACTAATGATAATGTCTTATCTATACCCATAATGTAATGCTTTGGCGCTTGTGTTGTTGCGGTGTTGGTCCGATAATAATGTATTCCCCATTCAAAAGAAATCTCAGGTGAGCAGATAGCCATGTCTTCTGTTATACAGATTTTGAGCCCGCAGGCGGAAGAGTTGCAAGCCAGAAGGCGTGAGCTGGCAGAGCTTCGGCGCAAGCTTGCCGACAAGGAACTCGAACTCTCCACCGAAAAGGCTCAACTGCACCTTTTCGAGCGTCGTTATCAAAACGTAGTGGGGCAGATGTATGCGGAGCTGGATCAGGTCAAAGCCCAGGTATTGGGGCTGGCCTCCAAACTTTTTCCCAAGGCGGAAAACTTCAGGCAAGAGGCGGAATCTGCTCGCGAGCAGGCCAGGGAGTTTCAGGAAGAAGACCCGGAAAAACCCGGCAAAGTATTCAATCCCCCTGAAAACCTTAAAAAACTTTTTCGCCGTGTGGCAAAAAGAATCCATCCCGATTTAGCTGACTCCCCAGCCGAGCGCGAACGCAGGCATGACCTGATGGCTCAGCTTAACCAGGCTTATGACAGTTTGGATGAGGCGGCCATACATGCCATTCTGACGGAATGGGAGGCGGAAGAACCCCTCCACGAAAAACTGGAAGTGGGGGAACAGTTGGTCCGGGTGGTGAGCCAGGTTGCCCAGATAAAAAAACGCCTGGTTGCGATTTCCGATGAGCTTGAGGACCTGACGTTGACCGAAATGTATCAATTGAAAAAGAATATTGAGTCCGCCGAGTTGGAAGGGAGAGACCTGTTGCGGGAAATCGCCGATGATATTGAAGAAAAAATTAAAAAGACCAAAACGCGGATTCGGGATTTGGCTTATGACTTTATTTGATGGCTTACCCTTATGAATAAACCTGTTGTTATAGAAAAAATCGGTTCGCACTCTCTGCCGAGAAACCATGAGTGCGGGGAGTTGCCGGAGGTTTATTACAAAAATGGCGCGGGTGCTGTGAGTCGGCTGGACCGCAAAAACCTTGACGCCTGGTTTCGCGAAGCGCGAAAGGGTAAACCACAGGCCCAATACAACCTTGGTGTGGTCTATTTCAAGGGAGTGGGAGTGCCTTCCAATTATGCGGAGGCGTTCAAATGGTTTAGCAGGGCGGCTGAAAAAGGTTCCGCGCCGGGCCAGGGTTTTCTGGGAGTGATGTACGAAAATGGATTAGGAGTAGACCAGAATGATGAAATGAGTCTGCACTGGTACCAGAAAGCCGCGCAACAGGAAGACAGCACGGCGCAGTTCAATCTTGCGCGAATGTATTATCAGGGGAAAGGGACCGGCAAGGCCCCTGATGAAGCCGCAAAATGGTTTGAGAAGGCGGCGGAAAAAAATAACGATACCGCCCAGAACATGTTGGGTGTGCTTTATGAAAATGGCGAAGGTGTCTCCCAGGATTATTCCCGGGCCGAGTCCTGGTACCGCAAAGCGGCACTGGGTGGTAATTCTGCCGGACTCTATAATCTGGGTGACCTTTATGAACGGGGAAAGGGAGTTGTGGAAGACCCCGGCCGGGCGGCGCGTTGGTTTCATAAAGCGGCGTTAAAGGGATTGGATATGGCCCAGTTTAAACTGGGAACTCTCTACTACTGCGGTGAAGGGGTTGCCCAGACACCGAAAAAGGCTCTGCAATGGTTTTGCAGTGCCGCCGAACAGGGCCACCCGCATGCCAAACATTTCATCGAAACCACATCCCCGGATTTCGAACCGACCGCTGAAGACCTTTATAAAAAAGGCCAATACTTTTTTGAGCAGAAAGAATATGAAGAAGCCTTCCTGTGGCTGAAAAGATCTGCCAATCTGGAGTATGCCCCGGCGCAGAACTCACTGGGCCTGCTTTACGATTATGGCAAAGGCTGTGAGCGGGACCCGCTTTCCGCCATGCAGTGGTACCAGCGGGCAGGAGATCATAAACAGGCGTTATTCAATTTGGGTCTGCTTTATTTTCTCGGTGATGGGATAGAAAGGGAAGAGCAAAAGGCATTCTTTTGTTTTCAAGGTTCCGCCAACATGGATGAAACCCGTGCCCAGGTTTTTCTGGGTATTCTCTATGAGAATGGTAGGGGAATTGCGCGGGATCTTGCGCAGGCGGTGAGTTGCTACCGCAAGGCGGCCTGGCAAGGGGAGGCTTTCGGGCAGTTCCATCTGGCACGCATGTACTATCACGGCAAAGGGGTTGCTCTTGACCATGCCCAGGCATTGCACTGGTATTCCAAGGCGGCCGAGCAGGGATACTCGCTGGCCCAATACAACCTTGGCCGGATGTTTTTAAATGGAGAAGGCTCTCCGGTTGATGCCGAAAAGGCGATCCGCTGGTTCCTGAAAGCCGCCGATCAGGGCCATGATTATGCCCAGTACAGCCTTGGCAAAATCTTTTCAGTCAGAAACGACTTGAATCAGGCGGAGTTCTGGTTTCAAAAGTCAGCCGGGCAGGGCAACCATCTGGCGCAAAATTATCTGGGACGGATTTTTGAAAATAGAAAAGACGAGACTGCCGCCTTTTGGTATAGAAAGGCGGCCGAGCAGGGAAATTCCCAGGCCAGTGAGAGCCTGGGACGGTTGTATTTTATCGGCAAGGGAGTGGCGAAAGATTTTGAAGAAGCGGCGAAA
>PCTK01000164.1:6479-6838 GCA_002786505.1 Nitrospinae bacterium CG22_combo_CG10-13_8_21_14_all_47_10
CCACTCCAAAAAATACCAGGAAAGACTGGGATGGCTCATCGGAAAAAACCGATATTGCCTGGTTGCGAAAGGCGGCTCTCAATGGCCATGCACGGGCACAGAATCGCCTGGCCGAAATTTATGAGCAGGGAACCGGGGTCCCCAAAAGCTATAAGGAAAGCCTGAAATGGTATAAGCGCTCGGCCAGTCAGGGCGATGACCACGCTCAATTTAACCTGGGTCGATTGCTGGAAGCCGCGGGCGCGTCGCAAGAGGCTGTGATCTGGTTTCATAAATCTGGCGAACAGGGCAATCATCTCGCTCAGGCAGAATTGGGCTATTACTATCAAACCGGTGGAGACGATGAACAGGCTTTCAAA
>PCTK01000164.1:6846-6988 GCA_002786505.1 Nitrospinae bacterium CG22_combo_CG10-13_8_21_14_all_47_10
TCGGGCCGCCGAGCATGGTCATAGTTCAGCGCAATATCACCTTGGGCTGATGTACCGCAATGGACGGGGCAGACCCGTTGACTTTCATGAATCCATCCACTGGCTTCGTCGCTCTGCCGAGCAAGACCACTTGCCTGCCATA
>PCTK01000059.1:0-209 GCA_002786505.1 Nitrospinae bacterium CG22_combo_CG10-13_8_21_14_all_47_10
CCGTTCCCGCACCACCTGGTCCACATGACCCTGGATTTTTCCCTGTTCCAGAACGTCATTCCCGCCTTCGCGGGAATGACGTGGGTGGTATTGGTGAAGACTTGCCTGGACTCTCTCCAAGTGGGTGCGCCCTGCCGGGCGCACGAAACTAATGAAGCAACATAACATCAGGGTGAAGCTTGGCTTTTGGCGGTCGCGTGCGTGTGATA
>PCTK01000059.1:242-6664 GCA_002786505.1 Nitrospinae bacterium CG22_combo_CG10-13_8_21_14_all_47_10
TCACCGCCCCACTGGGTCAAGCGTCACGCTTGCTTTGTGTAAATCTCACTGCCTTTTTCTTTGAAGGTGGTGGACATTTCTTTCATGCCTTCTTCCAGTGCCTTTGTTTCTTCCAGCCCTTTTTGTTCGGCGTAGTCGCGTACATCCTGCGTGATTTTCATCGAGCAGAAATGCGGGCCGCACATGGAACAGAAATGCGCCACTTTCGCCGAATCTTTCGGCAGGGTCTCGTCGTGAAACTCCAACGCTTTTTCCGGATCGAGCGACAGGTTGAACTGGTCTTCCCAGCGGAACTCGAACCGGGCTTTGCTGAGCGCATCGTCGCGCACCCGCGCTCCGGGGTGGCCTTTGGCCAAGTCTGCCGCGTGCGCCGCGATTTTATAGGTGATAACACCTACTTTTACATCGTCACGATTGGGCAGTCCGAGATGTTCTTTCGGGGTGACGTAGCAGAGCATGGCCGTGCCGTACCAGCCGATCATGGCCGCGCCGATGCCGCTGGTGATGTGGTCGTATCCCGGCGCGATGTCGGTGGTCAGCGGCCCTAATGTGTAGAACGGGGCTTCGCCACAAACTTCCAGTTGTTTTTCCATATTCTCTTTAATCATATGCATGGGAACATGACCCGGACCTTCGATCATGGTCTGCACTTCATGTTTCCAGGCGATCCTGGTCAGCTCACCGAGAGTTTCCAGCTCGGCGAACTGCGCTTCGTCGTTGGCATCGGCGGTGGAACCGGGGCGCAGTCCGTCTCCCAGCGAAAAGGAAACGTCATAAGTTTTCATGATTTCGCAGATATCCTCAAAATGGGTGTAGAGGAAATTTTCTTTATGATAGGTCAGGCACCATTTTGCCATGATCGCACCGCCACGTGAAACAATACCGGTGACGCGTTTGGCGGTCATCGGCACATAGCGCAATAACACCCCGGCATGGATGGTGAAATAGTCCACTCCCTGCTCACACTGTTCGATCAACGTGTCGCGATAAATTTCCCATGTCAGGTCTTCGATCCTGCCATTGACTTTTTCCAATGCCTGATAGATAGGAACGGTGCCGATGGGTACCGGAGAGTTGCGCAAAATCCATTCACGGGTGGTGTGGATATTTTTTCCGGTCGAGAGATCCATCACATTGTCGGCCCCGCACCGTGCGGACCAGACCATCTTTTCGACTTCTTCTTCGATAGAGGAACTGACCGCCGAGTTGCCGATGTTGGAATTGATCTTGACGAGAAAGTTTCGCCCAATGATCATCGGCTCTGATTCCGGGTGGTTGATGTTGGCCGGGATGATGGCCCGCCCTCTTGCCACTTCATCGCGCACGAACTCGGGCGTAATTTCTTCCTGCAGGTTGGCACCGAAGGAGTTGCCCTTAAGCCGTTGTTCGCGTTCCGCATCTTCGATCCATTGTTTGCGTTTCTGGTTTTCACGAATGGCGATGAACTCCATTTCGGGAGTGATGATCCCCTTTTTAGCGTAATGCATCTGCGTGACATTCTGGCCTGGTTTGGCGCGCAGAACCCGGTCACGGGTTTTGGGGAAGCGTTCGGTGTTGGGGTTTTCGCCTTCCTTGTAGCCATCGTCTTTCGGCAGGATGCTTCTGCCGGCGTATTCTTCAACATCGCCCCGGCCCATGATCCACGAAAGGCGGATGGGTTTTAATCCTTCACGGATGTCGATAGTTGCCTCCGGGTCGGTGTACGGTCCGGAGGTGTCGTAAACCAGAATGGAGCTTTCATCTTCTTTGTGATGGCCATTTCCGTTACCGCTGGTCGTGTTAGAGGGGGACAGAGAAATTTCCCGGAAAGGTACCCGGATTTCGGGATGCAAAGTCCCGGCGACATAAACTTTTTTAGAGTTGGGAGAAATGGGGTGGGTGGAAATTTCTACCTTTTCATGGGTGGCCCCGTGCCGGTGGCCGTTGCCGTTACCAATAGATTTTAATTGCGTCATAACGAGTTGCCTCCAAAGTTCTGCATATATTCAGTTGAATGTTGTTTTATATGTGCGGAGTCCCAGATGTCAGAAATCACGGCGACCCCGAAGGCCCCATGCTCCCGACATTCAGGAACGCGGTGCAGTGTAATGCCCCCCAATGCCAGAACCGGCAGGCGAACCGCTTGGGTCACCTGACGGAGTGGGGCCAGCCCTTGTGGTGGGCCGGATTTTGAGGGTGTTTCGTAAACAGGGCTGAAGGTGATGAAGTCTGCGTCCTGTATTTCGGCGAGTTGTGCCCCTTCTAAAGAATGGGTCGAGACCCCAACAATCAGGCCAGGAAAATAATTTTTGATCTCGCTGGCCTGCACGCTGGCTTCTGTCAGGTGCACGCCATCAGCCCCGGCCATGACCGCGATATCAGCGCGGTCATTGATAAACAGTTTGGCGTTGTAGTGGTGGACGAGAGGTTTGACTTCGAGTGCCAGTTCCAGAAGGTCTTTGGGGCGCATGTTTTTTTCCCGCAGTTGCAGGGCGCGAACGCCTCCTTGCAAGGCTTCTTCCACCGCACCGAGGAACCGGCTTTTGCCAATCCGCATGAAGTCGGTGATGAGGTAAACCCGCAGAAAATCCAAGTCCCTGGTTGTATGGAATGGAGTTGAAGTCATCATAAGGATTATAGTTCGATCAAGCCGTCCAGTGGACTGCTGGCTGAGGCATAAAGTTTTTTCGGGATGCGTCCGGCTTCATAAGCCAGCCTGCCGCACTCCACCGCCATTTTCATAGCCAGTGCCATTTTTAATGGGTCTTTGGCACCGGCGATGGCGGTGTTCATCAAAATTCCTGAAACGCCCAGTTCCATAGCGCGGCTGGCATCGGAGGCGGTGCCGACCCCGGCATCAACGATGACCGGAACTTTGACCGCTTCCAGAATCAGTTTAAGGTTGTAGGGGTTGCGAATGCCGAGACCGGAGCCGATGGGTGCGGCCAGCGGCATGACTGCTGTGCAACCAGCGTCTTCCAGTTTTTTACAAATAATGACATCATCGGTGCAATAGGGCAGAACATGAAAACCGTCTTTGACCAGCAGTTTAGAGGCCTCCAGCGTGGCTTCGTTATCGGGGAACAGGGTTTTCTCATCGCCGATGACTTCCACTTTGACGATGTTTCCCAGTCCCGCTTCGCGGGCCAATTCGCAGGTCATCACCGCTTCTTTTAGTGTGTAGCACCCTGCTGTGTTTGGCAGAAATGTGTATTTTTTGGGGTCGAGGTGATTGAGTATGGACTCTTTATTTTTGTCCAACTCAATGCGGCGAACGGCGACGGTCACCATTTCGGCACCGGAAATTTCGATAGCCTGCCGGGTTTCGTCGAAGGATTTATATTTCCCGGTTCCTACAATCAGGCGGGACTTAAAGGTCTTGTCGCCAATTTTCATGAATTCTTTTTTTGTTTCCATTTTTTTCTACTGTCCTAATGAAATAAAAATATTCGGTCCGTACCCTTATGGGGCAATGTCTATACTCCGCCGCCTACGGCGTGGACAATCTCAACTTGATCGTTTTCCTGGATCGGGGTTGTGGCGTATTTGGATTTAGGGATGACCTGTTGGTTCAAGGCCATGGCAAAATTAGGCGCCTGAATATCCAACTCATGAGCCAGATCAGCAAGAGTTTGGCTTTTCAGGACTTCACGGTTTTCGCCGTTAATGGTAAGTTTCAACGCAATCTCTCCAGAAAAGGGACAAGATTTGGCCCACAATAGCCGTTAAATCAAGAAAACTATAATCTTGGCTCAAGCCGTGAGGGATTCCAGAAAGTGCGGGCACAAAAAAACTGCACCCCAACCTTCAGGAAATGCAGCGAATCTATTTAAGATGGCTTCACTTCCCTTCGCTGGCATGATCCAGATCAGGTTCAAAGGGTCGCCCTGTTGCAGGACTCTCAGTTCAAAAACACCCCCAGTGGTCGTGACGAGTCTAGGTTATTTCATATTTCTGACAAGTCAAGAATTATTGACGTAATAATAAAAAAGAGTAATATTCAGACTATGTTTCTTACACCTCTATTGCGGGTTTTGTTAGTTATTTTCCTGCTCGGGGCTGGCGGTTGCGCCACAGGCCCGGTGCCCGTAAACCCCTATTTTGAGATGCCGCCCGAGCGCTTGCCGAAAGCGGAACTGGCACTGTATAACCGTGCTCTGGAACAACTTAAAAACAATCAAGTTGAGAACTCCATTGACCTCTGGAATAGGTTTCTGCAAAACAACCCGAGGTCGTTCAGGGCCTATAATAATCTTGGTATGGCGCTCTACTCCAACGATCAATTGGTGCCCGCCATAAAGGCCTTTGAGACTGCCTTGGCCCTGGAGCCGTTTGACGGGAAGATCAAGGGTAACTTGAAAAGAGCATTGAAGTTCCAGGCCACGATCCTGCGCGAGAACAGAGACTATGGGGTAGCCATCGAACATCTCGAAAAAGTGAAAAAACTCACTGATCTTGCGGAAAAAGAGAAAGTGGCGTTGGAGATAGAAACCCTTCAGGATCTTATTTATGAGCAGGTCAAGCAAGTTAATACCCTGGAAGCTTATGAAGAGTTTCTGGGAAAGTACCCTGATAATCCAAAAAATTCAGATGAAGCCCGCCGCCTGATCGCCCAATTGAGGCCTCAGGAATCGCCGTTGGCAGAGTTCCCGGAAATGCAGAGTGAAATGTTACCCGAACCCGCGCAAAGGACCACCGAGCCCATGCAGGAGGCTTTTGTCCCGGAGCCGATGCAAAGTGTGCCGACCCTGCCGCCCGTGCGCAAAGAATCGATAGAAATTGTCGCGGAGACGAAACAACCTGACGAGGAAGCCGAAATACAGGAACCGGTGATGCGGGAAGAAGTCCCACCGGAGCCGCCTGTAATGGAGAAACCCAAAATGACAGAGCCGCTGGCCGAGCCGGTTGTGGTGGACCCTGATATGGAGATGAAACGGGAAAAACCAGCCCCTCCGGTCCAGGAACCGGTGCCGACAAAACGGGCGCGGATCACAACAAAAAATGCCCCGCTTAGAGTTCGGGCCAAACCGGATATTTTGTCCCCGATTGTGGCGCAGATTCCAAAAAACAGGATCGTTCCGGTTTATCAGGAAGTTAAAGGCTGGTTCCAGATTGAGTACCAGGAAGGTAAGAAAGGCTGGATCTCCAAAAAATACTCCCGGCTGGTTAATTGACCTTTCCTTTCGCCATGGGCAGGCGAATAAAAACCATGTACATAAGTGATTGATTTTAAATGCTTTTTTCTGGAACATGCCGGGAACATGCCGGGAACATACCGGGAACATGCCGGGAACATACCGGGAACATGCCGGGAACATACCGGGAACATACCGGGAACATGCCAACAACTATAAAGTCAATTCTACCAATTAAATTCCAAAACTGCTTGTTGCCTATCGTATATTGGTGCAAATGGATGAATAAAATTTAATACCTGACACTATCGAAATGGCTAAATTAAATCCTTTTTGTCCCGGAAGTCCAGTTCCTCCTGGAACATTTTCTGGAAGATTGTCTGAGCTCGATCAAATAAATCGTGGCATTTTTCAAACCGCAAACGGTTTTCCTCAAAACTTATTAATCGTGGGCGAAAGAGGGATAGGAAAAACCTCAATGGCTCATGTGACAAAATCGATTGCGGAGAAAAATGTTGTTTGGGATAAAAATGAACAAAGAGCCCCAGTAATAACTCCATACATTCCAGTTCATAAAAACGTACCCTCAGCAATAGTTTTAACTCAAGTTGTTAGAGAGCTAAATGACTTAGTTTCTCAGACTACGGCCCTTAAAAACTATATGAAGGATTTTATGGAGAAATTCAAAGGGTTCTCATTGGCAGGAACCGGGTTTACTCTTCAGGATAAAGAAATTAATCCAGCGGAAATTTATATAGAAGCCGAAAACTCTATAAGGGCCTTGTGTAAAAAACTATCTGAAAAAAATAGAGACCCGAGCGGCCTGTTTGAAGATGAAGCTACATCAATTTGTATAATAATTGATGAATTGGATCAAATGGGCGACTTCAATTCATTTTCATCATTCTGGAAGACCCTTCAAGAAAAACTTGCAGCAGATAACTGCAGAAACTTAATGCTGGTTCTTGTAGGAATGCCGGAAATTAGGGAAAAACTTGTTTCGGATCACGAATCTTTTTTGAGGACATTTACCCCTATTTTTTTAGAAAAGATGCCTGAAAAAGAAGCTCAAAGAGTCATTCTCACAATGCTTGAACAAGGAACCCCAAAAAAGGAAATAACGCAAGATGCAATCAATAAAATCTTTTTCTATTCAGAATACTATCCTTATCTTATACAGGAGCTAGGCTATTCGGCCTTTGAAGTCTCTCAGGGAGACAAAATCACGTTAGAAGATGTGGAAATGGGAATACATGGAAACGATGAATATCGTGGATCAATAACCAGATTGGGAGAACTTTTCTTCAG
>PCTK01000059.1:6675-6935 GCA_002786505.1 Nitrospinae bacterium CG22_combo_CG10-13_8_21_14_all_47_10
AAGAAGTCATTAAAAGCGAGAACTACTCCGAGCTCTTAAAAATAATTGCAAAGTCCTCAAGTGTTGACCAAAAGTGGGTGCCTAGGCAAGCTCTGTTGGAAAATTTCTCTAAGAAAAAAACATCTCTTGACGCAAATCTACAAAGACTGGTTGGAAAAGAGTTGATTATTAGAAACCCGCAGAAAGAGGGTGAATATAAGCTAGTCTCAAAAATGTTTCAGGTCTACGTTGAAAAATTTTATGTTCAAGAAAAGTAAGGT
>PCTK01000071.1 GCA_002786505.1 Nitrospinae bacterium CG22_combo_CG10-13_8_21_14_all_47_10
AAACACATTTTGTAATTCAAAAAATATTCGGAATGCAACCGTTTGCCCTTACAAAACCTGTATTTGCGCATGTTAAACTTTTTACTCATGCAATATGCGGGTTAGGTTTTTTTTTCATGGTTTGGACTCATACTGCTTGGGGACAAGAACTGGAGTCCATTATTACGGAAAATATGGCCCTGATACCGGGGGGAACTTTCAAAAGAGGTTGCGACCGTTTTGGACCGCAACATGGGGCTCCAGAGCAAATTGTCCATCTGGATGCTTTTTGGATCGATAAATTTGAAGTCACAAATAAAAAATTTGAAAAACTATTTCCGGAACATTATATGCGCCGCAGTATTTTTTCCGATTGTGGCGATTGTCCTGTTTCAAAACTCAGTTGGTATGAAGCGGCGGACTATTGCCACTTGATTGGCAAGGCACTGCCCAGTGAAGCTCAGTGGGAAAGAGCCGCTAGCAATGGTGATGGATGCCAATTCCCCTGGGGTGAAGGTTTTGACCTTATGAACCCTCCTGCCAGAGGGGGCTTAAAGTTACGTGATAAAGCTTCCAAGGTCGGGTCTTTTCCAGCTAATTCAAACGGGGTTTATGACATGGCCGGAAATGTCTGGGAATGGGTTGCGGACTGGTTTTCGGTCAAGTTTTATTACATGGATATCCTTCATAATCCCAGAGGGCCAACACAAGGTGTCATGAAAGTGAGGCGAGGCGGTTCGTGGTCGGACTCGGTGGTGGCTATGGCATCGGGGTATAGGGACTGGAGTTATCCCCTATCACGAGGTTTTAATGATATAGGGTTTCGCTGTGCCATCAACTTGAAATCCAAGAGAGACTGAATATGGTTACCCAAGTCAAGCTGGACTATATCAACCGGCTTATCGATGAGTGCCTTGATGGAGAAGCGCTCGAATTGAGTGGGAAATTTATTGGGGATGAGGGGGTTGAAGCCATGGTTCACACTAACCGCCTCTTTGAGGTGGAAAACCTGGACCTCTCTAAAAATAAACTGACCTGGCGCGGTGCCCACCATTTGTTTCATTGTCACCTTTTTAAAAATTTAAAGCGGTTGTATTTGGGTGAAAACAATATTTCTGATAAAGGGGTGAAGGAGTTGCCAGCGGCTGATTTTGCGGAAAACCTTTCTCTTCTTGATTTGCGTTTTAACAATATTGGGCCGGAAGGTGGACTGGCCATCGTTCAGTCGGAGAAATTCAGGAAATTGCAGGTTTTAATTTTCCAGGAAAATCCTGTCGGTGATGAAACCCTGATAGCACTGGCGAAAGCCCCCACTTTTGCCAATCTGAGGAAATTAAATTTTTATCGCACGGAAATAACCCCAAAAGGTATTAAAATTCTGGCCAAATCAAAAGTATTGCAAAGGGTTAAACATTTTAATCTTGCGCGAAATTATCTGCATTTTGAATCCGCCAGGCTTCTGGCCAATACTAAAACTTTGACCAATATAGAAAGCCTCCTGTTGTTTGACACGGGAATAGGGGATGCGGGAGTCAAAGCAATTATGGAATCGTCAGCGTTTTCTAAATTAAAAACTTTACGGGTAACCTAAGAGTTATCTTCAGGAGTAACGGTCATTCAGCCAGGGCTCTGCTGTGTTGGAATATCCTCTTTTTTCCCAGAACCCCAGTTCGTCACTGTCTCGAAAAATGATCTCGCCGATCCACTTTGCTCCTTTCCAGGCGTAGAGTTGGGGGGTGATCATCCGCACAGGGCCACCATGCTCCCTGGTAAGGGGCTGATTTTCCCATTCGTGGACCAACAGAACATCATATTTCATAGCTTCTTCCATCTGCAAGTTCGTGGAATACCCGTCCCAAGCCTTGATATAGACAAATTTGGCACTCGGGAGCACCTCGCAATATTCTGCAAGATCTGAGAACTTTACCCCTTTCCAATTGTTGTCCAGTCGACTCCAGGTGGTAACGCAATGAAAGTCGGAAATATCGCTGGTTTGAGGTAGTTTGAGAAACTCCTCCCAATTGAAGGTTTTCACGGTCTTGACCAAACCCGAAACAGTCAGGTTCCATGAAAATTCATCCAGTTCCGGGGTCACCCCCAGATCCAACACGGGCCAGGATTCAACCACTCTTTGTCCAGGGGGAATTTTTGGATTGCCATCCCGGTTCAATTCTCCTTCACCTTGAGGAGTTTCTCCATTAAGGCCCTGATTCTTTTGGAAAGCCTTGCGGTATTCAATCAACCGTTCCCGGCCTTTTATTTTCTTTGAATTGATATCGTATGACATGGAATCTCGGAAATGCTATCTAAATTAATAAATAAAAGAAATAAATAAATTTAGTACTTCAGTGGTAATGGTCTTTATTTAGCCAATTCATAAGTAAGATGGAAATTTTACCGCCTGGTTACAAAATTATTTGGCGGGTCCTGGTACCCCCTATTTCTGGATTCACCTTTTCTGGTTCCAACGCCATAAATAATAAGGGTTAAGTCCTTTTCCTGTTTCACCGAAAAAGGAAAGGACAGCCTATTACTCGCCGGAGCTTATCTCCTATGAAATTAAAAATCCTTTCCTTTAATTGGCATGAACCTTATTTGTGTTTGTTGGCAAAGACAGGCCATGACTTCCTGGTCGTAGAACCAGAAATTGCCCCTGGTCATTACCGCCGGTGGGATGAAAATATGCGTCCTATTCCGGCAAATGTACGCCTTCTTACCAAAAAATCAGCCTATGAAATGCTGGAACTTGGAGGACTGGATCTTATTATCGCACACAACATTAAAGATTTAATAGCGATTAGAGATTATTCCCTTCCCAAGATTGTTGTGTTTCACAACTGCCTAACCACTGAAATTAAGTTGGGAAACGATCAGGTAAATAGAAGGGAGTATTTGGAGCAAATTCGCTTTCTTCTGAAGGATGTTCAAAAAGTTTTTATCTCTGAGAAAAAGCGGCAGGACTGGGGGTTAAATGGCGAATTGATTGTGCCGGGTCTGGATGTCTCCGAATATGGGGGCTATAAGGGGAACAGGGAGACGGTTCTGCAAGTCGGTAACCTGCTAAAGGAACGGGATCTGATGATGGGTTATTCCACCAGCCAGCAGATCGTAGGGAGCCATCCTTTGACAACCTTGGGCATCAACCCTCATATCCCCGGTTCGCGGTTGTCTGAGGGGTTCCAGGATTTGTTGGAGAATTTTAGATGTTGCCGGGTATTCATCAACACTACTGTGGAGGAATATGAAGATGGCTACAATCTGAGCATGCTTGAGGCCATGGCAACTGGAATGCCGGTGGTCAGTTCCTGGAACAAATCTTCACCCATTGAAGATGGGAAAAATGGTTTTATCTCGAAAGAACTGAATTATTTAAACCAGCGCATTGATTTTCTTTTAAAAAATCCGGAAGAAGCCAGGAAGCTGGGAGAACAAGCGCGGAAAACCGTTCAAGATAAATTTCCGTTAAATAAATTTCTTCAGTCGTGGCAGAAGGTGATTGAGAAGTCGATTTTGGAGTTTTTAGACCGAACTGGAATCAATTTGCAAGGCAAGACCGTTCTATTTCAGGAAAAAATCAGGAAAAATATTTTAATGGATTTTGTTTCCTATCCTGCCACCACTGCTCATTATTTGGAAAGAGCTTTTAGAAAAAATCACAATGTAATCACTTGCGGCTCTCAAATTAATGAGGAAGTCATTAAATTGTGGAACCTGGAAGCTCTCAAATGGGAAGCAACCCCGCAGGACATATACCGGGGAAATAGGACAACCTTGCAAGAGGTCATGGCAGAGTTGCCCGATGGGTGGAGGCCTGATTTTTATTTATGGGTCGAAACGGGTCTGAGTGATATTCCGGAGGACTTGGGACAACACGTATTGCCGAAAGTCTGTTACCTGATTGATACCCATATAAATTTTGAACGGCATCTGGAAATTGCCCGGAATTTCGATTTTATCTTTTTGGCGCAAAAAGCGTATGTGCTACCCATGAGCCAGGCAGGGATCAAAAATGTTATGTGGCTACCCCTGGCTTGTGATGAAGAAATTCACGGAAAGGTTGAGATTGACAAGGGATGTGATGTGGGGTTTGTCGGCTCCATTTCCGCAACGCCAGATCGCCGAAAAATTCTTCTGGATAGAATTCAGAAACAGTTTGATCTGGATTCCCAGAGAAAATTCATGGATGAAATGGCAGAGCATTATAGTAAATCCCGTATCGTATTTAACAATGCCATCAATAATGATCTCAATATGCGGGTGTTCGAAGCTTTGTGCAGTGGCAGTCTTCTGGTTACCGATTCGGCACCCGGGAGCGGACTGGCAGAGCTTTTCACGGACAAACAACATTTAGTTATTTATGAGGATGAAAACCTTGAGGAAACAATATTGCATTATCTTGAGAATGAGACGGAAAGGGAAAGGATTGCCGATGAAGGAAGAAGAGAGGTGCTTGCCAGACACACTTATGGACATCGTGCCGACTCCATGATCCAAGTCTTAAATGCAAAAATTGGCGAATCTTTGGAAGAGGACCCTGCCTCCATGAACGATAAATCTCCCTCCTATTACGAAAATGTCAGGAACGATTTAATTCCTCTCATTCCAAACGGGGCAAAATGTATTTTAGAAGTGGGTTGCGCCGCGGGAATGACCGGGCAGGAACTTAAGAAACGTTTTGGAGCGTTTGTGGCGGGAATTGAGCTAAACATCAAGGCCGCCGCTTTGGCAAAAAATGTTTTGGATGATGTGGTGCAGGGCGATATTGAAAAAATTGACCTGCCTTATAGCAATGGCTCCTTTGACTGTATTTTATTTGCGGACGTTCTGGAACACTTGGTAAATCCCCTTTCGGCATTGGTCAAGGTAAGGCGGTTGTTGAAAAAAGGCGGTACGGTTGTGGCCAGTATCCCAAATGTTCAGTTTCATGGAGTGATCCATAAATTGATTGAAGGCAACTGGACGTATGAAAAAGAAGGCATACTTGATGAAACTCATCTCAGGTTCTTCACATATAAGGAAATCGTGAAACTGTTTTCGCAAGCAGGTTATTCGATTCAGGCGGTTGTAGAAGTTCTAGACCCTCAGTATGAAAATTATTCTTCCATAAATCCTACAGTACTCAATTTTGGCAGGACTCAGATCAAAGATTTAACTCCTGAAGAGATCAAAAGATTTTTTGTATTTCAGTATCAAATCATTGCAAGCCCAATAAATATTAACAAAAATGAGGTAGACGAAATGTTTGAACATGGAGGAACTGAAGTGAAAATTGATCATTTGCTATTGGAAGCTTCAGAAGTATTGGAATCAGGAGATCTTGAGATTGCTCTAAAACTTTATGATGAAATTGTCAAAATATCTCCTGATAACGCCAAGGCTCTGATTGGAATGGGGGATTGCTATATGAAACTTCAACTCCCTGACAAGGCAGAAACCTGCTTTGACAAAGCTTGTATAAAGGAACCCAATAATTCCAGAGGATGGTTGGGGTCGGGATTGCTCGCTCTGCATAAAAATGATAGCAAGAAAGCAGATATTTGTTTTTACAGGTGCCTCGAAAATGACCCTGATAACGATAAAGCCTATTGCGGGCTTGGAATGGCAAGGCTAAACAGGAATGATTTTGATGGAGCGGTTGATTATTTTTGTAAAGCTTTGGATTCGAACCTGGAAAACCTTTCTGCCTGTAAATTCCTTTTGGAGCTTTCCTATAAGCTGGAGGAGTTTGAAAAAATTGAGAACTATTTAAATAATTTTATGGAGCTTCATCCCGCAAACATGAATATGCGATTCGCTTTAGCTGGAATTCAATACAAACGTGGAAACCTTGAAGATTCCCTGAAAAATTTAGAATCCATCCTTGCATTGAATCCAGAGCATGAGTCTGCTCGTGAAATGCTGGAGAGTGTCCGCTCGGATGTGGTGCTAAGTAAATAACCGGATTTGAAATGGATTTCTTTACTCAAAATCTAAAGCTTTTACGGGAATGCGATCCTGAACTTGCAGAGCGTGTTGCTCTGCAATCTTTCCCTGAGAATGTCAATATCATTGCATCGAAAGATGGCTTTCCTGTTCCCCAAATCGCTGGAGTAACTTTACATAGTCAATACAGGCCTTTGGTTGAAGGGGAAAGGACGACAGTAGATTTTGTTTTTGACCCTGAACGAAAAACCATAGTGTATGGATTAGGGTTTGGCTATCACATTCAAGCCTTGCTACAGAAACAACCGGGGAAATTGACCGTTGTAGAGCCCTTGATGACCCTGTTCAAAGCCTTTATGACATGCGTGGACATAAAGCCTTTTTTGCCGCGGGTATGCTTCCGGATTGGTGAAACACCTGCTTGTTTGCTTGCCAGGCTTGAGCCGGATCGCTGGAATGTCTTCAAGCATCCTCCCTCCCTGAGAATTGGTGAAACCTACTACAACCGGTTGAATGAAGGTCTGGAGATCAAGGATCTACTTCAACAGCGCGCTCTTAGAGTGATGATTGTGAATCCTGTTTATGGCGGCTCTTTACCCACAGCTTACCACTGTGCCGGGGCTTTGAAGAATATGGGGCATGAAGTAGCCACTGTGGACTGCCAGGAATTTGAGCAAGGTTTTTTTTCTTTAAAAGGGGTAACTCGAAATCCGGAAAATTCTGAAATTCTTTCACGCACATTCATGAATTTCATGGGTGAAATAGCCGCCGCCAAGGCCGCGGAATTTCAACCCGATATGGTTCTGGCTTTAGCCCAGGCCCCACTTACACCGGACGCTATCCAAAAATTAAGGATGTTGAAGGTCCCTGTTGTTTTCTGGTTTGTGGAAGATTTCAGGACTCTGCCGTATTGGAAGGAGATTGCCACTTCTTATGACCATATTTTCACTTTACAAGATGGAGCGTTTCATGATGCTTTGAGATCCCAAGGGGTGAGGGACTGCTATTATCTGCCGCAGGCCTGCTTTCCTGATATCCATAGGCC
>PCTK01000239.1:0-257 GCA_002786505.1 Nitrospinae bacterium CG22_combo_CG10-13_8_21_14_all_47_10
AGGGCACAATCCCCGGCTTCGAGGACAGAGAGTAAAACCTTGAGGAGCTTCTGGATTCCCGCTTGCGCGGGAATGACGGATGGGGGCGCGGGAATGACGAGATTGCCCGTACCGGGGAGGTCTTAAAATAATTCCCCCCTGTCAAGGGGGGTCAGGGGGGTTATGTAAAGCCCTCTTTTTGAAGTACCCGTTCCGGGCATGAAGTAAATGTTGGGGATATCACATACCCGTTCCGGGCATGAAGTAAATGTTGGGGA
>PCTK01000239.1:288-6944 GCA_002786505.1 Nitrospinae bacterium CG22_combo_CG10-13_8_21_14_all_47_10
TGTTGTTGATATCACACGGGCATGAAACTTATGGAAAGGACACCACAAGTCCAGCATCATGCTGGTCGGCGGTCAATTTTTTTCAAGGCATCCCCCTCCCATTCAACATCCAGTCGAGGCCGTCCTTTATAGAGTCCTTTTTGAAACGCGTAGCCATAAATTAAGGGCAACGAAACACTGGGCTCAATAAACGCCATGCTGTGTGTTGCCTCTTTATTGACTTTGCCCCACGACTGCGCTTCTGCCAAAGTGCTACCGCTCAACCCGCCCCAATGCGGGGAATCAGTAGTCACCTGAAGAGCATATTTGTGTCCGCCAGTGTCCCTGCCAAAAATATAAGCCATCACTACCGAATCGTTGATGTAGTTTTTTGGCACTCCACCCGCGACATAAAAAGCCGCTGTCCGTGTTGATTGCACCACAATCTGAGTCAATTCGTAATTATCGCGAATCGAATCGATGGTGATGGGCTCACGCCCAGCTTTGCGTGCCTGATAGTAATGTTGCGTCAATCCTATTCCCAGGCTGGAGTCGTTGATAGCCGGGCAAAAAACCGGCACATTATTTTTCCGGGCAGTGACAAGAATGGATTCTTCATCATCAATGGTTTCTGAAAGCCGGGAGATAAAGTCTCTGCTGGAATAGTTTCCAGGTTCCAAAGTATCGGCGAACTTTCCTACCAGAGTATCGTCATCGACAAACAATTCATCATCCACGTAAGTATCATAAATCCTGTTGATGAAAAGTTCCCTCAGTTGGGTATCATCCGCATTTGGACTGCCATAATAATGTCCGCCGCCAAGAGCATTGTAATAATCCTGAAATAAAATCGCCCCTGTGGAAACGATTACATCCACCATATTGTAATGCACCATGTCACGAATGACTTTTCTCAGCCCAGCCGCGATCAGCGGACCCGCCAGCCCCAGTATAATTGTGGGTTTTTCTTCATCCTGGAGCATCTTCCCGAATATTTTGGCGCACTGACCGAGGTTTCTCGCCTGAATGGAAGACGATTGAAACGATTCCACCAGGTCACCAACATCATTAATGTTTTCAAAATCCACCGGAGAAATCCGGGTATTTAATAGTTCTTTTTTTTTCTTCTTCTTGCCATCATCCAAGGATTCAGGCATTACAACATCTTTATACTCCATGTGCTTCTCCCGATCGGAAATTGAAAAGAGGGATCATAACGCCCTAACCTGGTCACGTCAACCCCGAACAACGCCAGGTGGCAACCGGCAAAGAAAAGGATTATAACCGGGCGCATAAACCTTGTGAGTGGGTACTGGTATCCACATTTTCGATGCTTTCGAGAATTTTACCATCTTCCCCAATCACATAAGTAATGCGGGCGGCATATTGCTCTTCGATACTCTTTACGGCGTGATAGGCGAGGGCAATTTCCCGGTTCACATCGCAAAGCAGGGGATAAGGAAAGGAGAACTTTTCCGCGAAGGCTTTATTATCGGCTTCATTGTCCAGACTGACTCCAAAAATCCGGATATTTTTTTCCTCAAAACTTTTGAAATCATCGCGGAATCCCTGGCCCTCCATCGTACAGCCGGGAGTATCAGCCTTGGGGTAGAACCAAAGCACAATTTTTTTTCCCCTGCTGTCCTTCAGGTTGACGGTGTTTCCGTTATGATCTTTTACAGAAAATTCTGGTGCATGGGTTCCGGGTTGCAACATTTTTTCTCTCCCTCAATAAGGTTGAATTCTGTTTTCTGAACAGGTGTTAGATGGTCTGAAAGCTTTCGGGGAGCAATTTTTTTAAGGTTGCCTGAATATAAATAAACCTTCAGACTTCCGGAAATAATTTCATAACAATGCTTTCGCCCAGCACCAGGTCTTCCGGGCCGGTGATTTTAATGTTCCATTCAGACCCATCCACAATCCGAACCTCCCGCCCCAGATATTCAATCAAGGAACCTTCGTCCGTTCCATAAAAGGAGTCCCTCTGGGCCTTACGAAAAGCTGACCTCAGCAGGTCATGGCGAAAAACCTGTGGGGTCTGAACGCGCCACAAACCTTCACGATCGACAGTACTCTGAACCTTGCCGGAACCATCCACCCGTTTGATCGTGTCATTAACGGGAATAGCGGTGATCGCCGCACCATATTGTTCGGCCACATGAATCGTTTCCTGAATCATCTTCCTCGACAAAAAAGGGCGTACCCCATCGTGAACCAGAACAATATCCGTATCCGCAGGAAGGGCTTGAAAACCGTTAAAAACTGAGTCCTGCCTTTTTTCACCACCCGCAACAACCTGTTTGACAACCGGAGGGTGCCCCAGCCAATCAGAACAGGTATTTTCCAACTCCCTCTCCGGCACCACCAGGACCAACGAATCAATGAGCCCGGACTCCTGAAGCGTTTGCAAGGTGTAGTGAAGAATGGGTTTACCCCTCAACGCCTGAAACTGTTTTGGGACCGCCCCCCCCATTCGGGTTCCTTGTCCTCCGGCTGGAATGACCGCGCATACCTTCATATCTGGCTACTCAAATAATTGCTCAAAAACTTCCGTAAGATTTTTCACAAATAATAACTCAATGCCTTTATCTGGAAGGTTCTTTATTTTGTTTGCAGAATGCGGGATGATACAACGCTTAAATCCCAGTCTTCTGGCTTCCAGAATGCGGGCATCCAACTGCATGATGGAGCGCACCTCTCCCGTCAAGCCCACCTCCCCGACAAGCACGGTTTGCGGGTCTACAACCCTGTCGCGAAAACTTCCCGCAATGGCGGCCACAACTGCCAGATCCAGGGCCGGCTCGGTAATTTTTATTCCTCCTGCCAGATTCACAAAAATATCCTCGCCTTGCAGTTGGAACTCCATTCGTTTTTCAATAATGGCAATCAACAAAGACATCCGGTTATGATCAAAACCTGTGGCCATTCTTCTCGGCATGCCTATGGAAGAAGACGTGCTGACCAAGGCTTGCACCTCGACCAGCAAGGTACGGCTCCCCTCAAGGGTCGCCGCAATAACAGAACCTGATGTGTCTTCAGGACGCTCAGATAAAAACCATTCAGAGGGATTTTCCACCGGCACCAAACCCTCCGGAGCCATTTGAAACACGCCAATTTCCGGGGTGGGACCAAACCGGTTTTTAGTCGCCCTCAAGGCTCGGTAGGCATGGCCTCGCTCGCCTTCAAAGTAAA
The DNA here is from genome assembly GCA_002786505.1 of Nitrospinae bacterium CG22_combo_CG10-13_8_21_14_all_47_10. Lineage (GTDB taxonomy): Bacteria > Nitrospinota > Nitrospinia > Nitrospinales > VA-1 > LS-NOB. The sequence continues at coordinate 3,460 of PCTK01000239.1, forward strand.
CCACCGTATCCACAATATGCTCTAAGGATTTGGGGCCCGCTATCGCCCCATCTTTATTGATGTGGCCAATCAAAAGGGTTGGGAGACCAAGTTGCTTGATGAACTGGAAAATTTTGAATGCCACTTCCCGCACCTGGCCGATGCTTCCCGGAGCAGATTGCAAGTCTGAGGTATAAAAGGTTTGAACCGAGTCCAACACCAGTACATCGGGCTTGACCTTATCCACCCACTGAAGGATGTCTTCTACACAAATTTCGGAACAAACCAGAAGATTCTCAGACAAGGCATCCAGGCGTTCTGCACGCAGTTTAATCTGGGCACCTGATTCCTCCCCGGAAACATACAGAACTTTTTTTCCGAGCCGGGCCAAATGTCCCATGCTCTGCAAAACAAGAGTCGACTTCCCGATTCCCGGTTCGCCCCCGATCAGGATGAGTGAGCCTTCGACCATGCCTCCGCCGAGAACCCGGTCAAATTCCCCGATACCGGTGGTTAACCGGTGCTCGACAATGGACTGAACTTCTGTGATGGGGATTAATACTGAGGGGGTTGAGCTTCTTTTAGAATTACGCGAAGCTACTGGCTGGCGTGAAGCCTCTTCGGCAAAACTGTTCCAGGCCATGCATTCGGGACACTTCCCCATCCACTTCGGGGCCTGGTGTCCGCATTCCTGACAGATAAAAATAGTAGTGATTTTAGCCATAATGGGACAGAGCCGTGAGAGTCAGCAATCGGTCAAGCCCTGAAAAACGGGAAACATTTTTTCTCCCGACCCCTCTATTGACCACCGGCCCCTTTTTGTGCGGGTCTTAATTGATCAAGGGTTTTCTTGATGTCATCACTTCGGGAGATACTGACATTTGCTTTTCGGCGTAAGTCGGCGAGTGCTTCCTTAATTTCTTCCTGGTTTTTCCTGAAACTTTCCTGAGCCTTTTGCATGGCCTCCTGCTCTTTTTGCAAATTGCCCAGTGTTGTGGCGACAGGGTCCAGCTTTGCCTGTTCCGTGACAATTGTCTTGAGAATTTCAATCAGGCGGGAGAGCTTCTCATTTGCCAAGTCCACCTTGGTATTACCGGCATCATCTCTTTGCGCAGACTCCTTCACCGCACCCTCCAGTTCTTTGGAGTGAACAGCCAGCTTTGAGGAAAGGTCGATAAGCTTATTGAATTTTTCGTCTGCCAGTTTATTGAACTCACTGGACTGTTTCAAATTTGCCTTGAGAACACCAAGTGTTTCATTAGATGCAATATTTTGAGCCTGCAGGGCTTTCAGGCTGTCTGCCAGCTTATTACTTTTTTCATCTGCAACCATAAGGTTTTTATTAGCAACAACCATGGATTTTTGGATCTCGGTAATCACGGATTTATTATCAGCCAAATTCTGATTCGTTCCCACCAGGCTCTCCTGTGCAATGGCCAGGTCTTTTTTGATGGCATCCAGCAGAGATTTGGTGTCCAGCCCCTGCTGAAGGCTTTTCTCAAGAATTTCGATCAACTTCTGATTCAATTGTTGGTTTTTGGCAGAGAAAGCTTCCAGGTTTTTCTGGGTTTCCTTTTTAGCCTGGGTCAATTGATTCAGCATCAGCTTTCTACTGTTTTCATTCTCCGCGGCCATAGCGGGAATGACCTCTGTGCGAAAAAGAGCGATGGTATCATTGAAGCCTTTTTTATTTGTCGCGCTCTGAGCTTCCAACTGCTGAACAACTCTTCCCAGCGTCTCATTATTGGCTGTAGCAAACTCCTCGAAGTTTTTCCGGCTTGCTCGTTCAAATTTTTCCATATCCTGCGCCAGCCCCACCTTGAGGCTTTCCTGCCCCTGGCGAAATAGTTCCAGGTTTTTGTTCTGCTGGTGGATTTTATCCAAAACCTGGTTTTTAACTTCCGCTTCCAAATCGTCCAGCTTGGTATTGGTTTTGTTCAAGCCGCTCAGGGTTTGCGACTTGTTCAGTTCAACGGCTCCCAATAATTGAGGAAGGATTTGTTGGATTTCCTCAATCTGGCGCGCAAGATTTTCCTGTTGCCCTCGCAAACTTGCAAGCTCGCTGTTTTTCAAATTTTCCAGATGAGTATTGAATTTTTTTAACTCAAAAGCTACTTTCTCCAAGTCTTCATTTGAGATATCCCAAACTACCGCAAACGCATTGACCGGAAAAAGAAGTATCAAGAGTAATAAAAAAGAAAGTGTACCGCTGGATTTCGCCTTCATGGTTTCTGCTCTTTCTTAAAAAATATCTGGACGCGCAAAGATTAGATCACAAAAAAACAAACCGCGCTAGGGAACGAGTCCCCGGCGCGGCCTTATTATATACGATTCCATCCTGAATCGTTAGAAACGAGAAACAGTTATTTTGAAACCATAAAATGCGCCCTTCGATTCTCATGCCAGCAGTTTTCACTGCTTTCGAAACAGAAAGGCTTTTCTTCCCCATAGCTTATCGTATGTACATTCCTGGAATCCACGCCCTGGGATACCAGGTATTGCCTGGTGGAGTGAGCGCGCCGCTCACCCAGGGCAATATTATAATTATTGGTCCCTCTCTCATCACAATGGCCCTGAATTTCTATATGCAGGCCTGGATTTCTTTTGAGGAACTCGGCATTTGCTTTAAGGATCTCCCTGGACTTACCATCCAGATCAAACTTGTCAAACTCGAAATGAATATCCTTCAAATCAGCCGATGCCTGAAAAGACTGGAGCCGGGACTCTTGAATCCCTGAGTCTGCCGATCCTGAAGAACCAGAACCCATGGCAGAACCAGAATCCATGGCAGAACCACCACCCTGTTCACTTGAAGCATCTGCCGATCCTGAAGAACCAGAACCCATGGCAGAACCACCACCCTGTTCACTTGAAGCAAACGGGTTAGCCTCAAATGCGCCGCTTGAACCATTACCAATATCTGCCTGGCCAGAAGAACCAAAACCTCCATTACCGGAGCCATCTGTTCCCCCAGGCCCAGAGCCGCTAAATCCCTCAGCCCCACCGGCTGACGCTGAAGCACCGGAACCAGCAACAGGAGAACCTTCTCCGGGACCACTTTCCAGAATCGGTTCTTCACTGAAGAAACCAGAATCCTCAGGGCCACCTGAACCGGCAAAGTCCTTCTCTGATTCTGAAGATGAGGAAGCCATAGACTCCGTCCCCTCGCTGACACTTCCTGATGTTTCAATCTCTGGCGGCATAAGTTTTTTCGAACAAGCCGCTGTTAAAAATATACAAAATACTACGGTAATAATTGCTTTCCAATTCACATTTCTCATAGAGTCCTCGCCTAAAAATTTTCGCCAGAATTTATTAAACCAAATAGTGCCTTCTGTAAACAAATAGTACCTTGCATATAAAAGTGGAACTAAGTTTCAGAATCTATTGCTCTTAAAAATTTATCGTGTGCCGATATCATCCTATAATTATATTAAAATTACAACAAAAATATAGAAAAATCTGTAATTTCTCCGTAACCTCCGATATTCCAAACATTTTGTTTT
>PCTK01000240.1 GCA_002786505.1 Nitrospinae bacterium CG22_combo_CG10-13_8_21_14_all_47_10
TCCCTTTAAGGTGAGTTCTTCTATCACAGATTGTTTTTGGGCCGGGGGTACAATAAAGGCCACGCATCCACCGCCGCCCGCGCCACAGACCTTGGCCGCCAGCGCCCCTTTTTTCATCGCAGAGCAGATCAACAGGTCCATTTCGGGAGTGCTGATGTTGGGGGCCAGCTGTTTTCGAGCTTTCCATTCTTTTGCAAAAATCGGTGCCAGATTTTTAAGTTCTCCCCGGCTCAGTGCCCGTTCCATTTCCACGGCGCAATCGCGAATGGATATCAGATGACGGATCACGGCCCGGTTTCCATCGACCGCTTTTTTCGTCACTTCCCAGTTATTGATTCCGGAATTTCGCGGTTTGCCGGTATAACACAGAACAAAATGCCGGGTCAGCTCAGCCAGATTAATGGCAAACTTTTCGGTCTCGGTGCCTCGCACTCCGGGAACAACTTTTCGCACTCCCCCATACATTGCAGGAAAATAATCCTGACACCCAGCGGGAACCTTGATGACCTGGGTCTCAATATTTTTGGCGATCTCAATCATCTCTGCCTTACGGTAATGTCGGCCGGTCAAACCATTGAGTGCCCCGTGCAAAGCAATATTCAAAGCCGAAGAACCGCCAATGCCCGAGCCCTGCGGGGCTTGACAGTCTGTCGTGATTTCCAGCCCCGATTTTGGCGCGTAGAACTTCAACGTGCGCATAATCAGTTCAAGGGGGTGTCTGTCAGGAAGCGCATTGAGCGAAGGGAAGTTATCGCTCAACCCCAGATCGCGCGAAGCCAGAAAAATGCGCTTGTCTTTACGGACAGCGATTTCAACCGTGGCATAAAGGTTGATCGCCGCATTGAGGGTGGGGGGGTTATCAAAAAAAAGGTGCAAGGGCCAGATATCCAGCGTTCCTCCGGCCAAATCAATGCGGGTGGGGGCAGAGCTTTTAATACGGAGCACTGACCCGGATCTCTTAAAGGTTTTCCGAATCCGTAACTTTTTTAGCCTCAAGATCGTCGATCTTTTTACTCAACTTGCTGACCAGAGCCGCGTAAGATTCGGTACTGATAATTTTTGAAAACTGTGATTTATAATTGCGGATCAAGCTGACCCCCTCTATCACAAAGTCATAGACCAGCCATTGCCCATTGTCCTTGAGCATTTTGTAATCAACATCGACAACACCATCCTTGCGGACAATCTGCGTTTTAACCAGGGCATATTTCCCCTTGACCTGTTCATCCACGTAGTTGATGGTCTCATCCTGATAATTCTCAATTTTACTGGCATAGGAGTTTTCAAGCAATTTTTTGAAAAGCTCCGTGAACTCTTCGCGCTCTTTATCGTTCCTGTCGTTATAATTTTGGGCCAGCGAACGCATCACCATTTGCTTATAATTGAAACGCAGGCCAATCACCTGACGTAGTTTCTCCCTCCTGAGGACTGGATCTTTTTTCAGGTTCTCATCAGATACTATTTTCAGAACCTGATCAATGGTTCCTTTCAGGTCCGCAGTGATTTGTGATTCGGCAAACGCCTGCCCGGACCCAAACAACAAAGAAACCGCAACCAACGCACAAGCCCAAACATTTTTCCTGTTCATCAAAAATCCTCACAATTAGTTTCAACCCGTCACGCTAACAACTTTAGCAAATATGATATTTCGAATCAAGCAACTACTATCCCATATTAATAAGAAGTAGCAACTTATCCCAACCAGGGTAAATGCCGATAAGTCACAGGAGGCCGGGAGCTATTTTCACCCATTGATGAGATAGTCGGGGGAGCCTTCCTGGAATTACAACTTATTTAAATTTAAACAAATTCTTTAAAAGATTGACAAAATTTCAAGGATTTCATATAGTAGATTGTTCCCGAATCGCAAAAAAGGCCAAAATAATCAACACTTTAGACGGACGATCCATTGTGTGTCATAGACGTGTTTCTCCATTCCTGAAATTGTCGCTTGTACTTTTAGGCTTCGTCCTGGCCGGGTGCGGCGCGGTTGATTTGGAAATTCGCCAAAGCAACACAAATGGAAGCATGCAACCCCGATCCGTAGCCATTTTGCCCTTTACCCTTGCGGAGCCAACTCCTGAGGGAGTTTCCCCACACGACTTGTTCCGAACCTGTTTTTACAATTATTTCAGTTTTCTCGGTTATGTGGACCTGCCTCTGGATATCATTGACCAGAAATTAAAACAGGCGGGCCAGACTGATAATAAAAAGATTTTAGAGTTGAGCCCTGAAAAACTTCGGGAAATCCTGGGCGTTGACGCGGTAATTCGCGGCCGCGTTCTATCTGTCAATAATTTTACCGGCGGCATTTATGCCGAGACTTCTATCAAAGCAAAAATTGACATGCTTGATCTGAGGACGGGAGATATTATCTGGGAAACCGAGCACAAGGAAAGCACACACTCAGGAATCCTTTCCCCAACAATTGTCGGGATCATTCAAGATCAAATGGACAACGTGAAAGTACACCAGGCCTACTTCAAAACGGCGGAGATATTTTCAATCAGCATGATGAAGGAAATCCCTGACCCCGCCAGCAATTGGACAAAAGAAATTCATCTTCCAAAAATCACCAGCATTGAAACCAACTTAAAACCGAGCCATAAGTTAAAACCCAATGACCGGATCTATGTAAACCTGAAGGGCGATCCGGGGCTAACCGGGTCTTTCGGCATTGGAAGCTGGAAATCAGATATACCATTAAAAGAAATAGTGCCCGGACTCTATACCGGAAGCTACACCATAAAAGCTGATGATGATGTTAGCAGTGCGCTGATAGTCGGTACCCTGAAAAACAAAAATGGCCTCACCGGTAAAAAATTCTATAAAGACGGTATGGTCCAGTTTGCTTCCTCATCCAACAACTAACTATGATTTTGGCTAAAAACATTTTCAATCTTTCCCGGTGTTTGGGACTAGCGCTTTTGGCCACCCTGTTTTCTGCCTGCGCCTCAGATCTGCAAACCAAGGTGTCCGGCCACCTGAACAGTCTATCAAAACATCAGACCGTAGCCATTCTGCCCGTTGAAGCGAGCGATGAGGGACAAATGGAAATGGCGAAAATGTTCCGGCAGGGTTTATACGCCAACCTCAAGCAATCCAAATTCAATTTACTGGAAAAATATATTGTAGACGGTCTGTTGAAGCAGAACAACTTGAACGATCCCGCAAACTTTCTCAAAATCAATCCCATGCAGTTTGGCGAAATCCTGGGCGCAGATGCCATTGTGTTCAGCCGCATCAACAAGGTAGAACGCAGTTACTTTATTGTGCATTCCTCTATTGAACTCAGCGTTTCCGTGCAAATGGTGGACACACGCACCGGAGAGATCCTCTGGCGAGCCGAGCAAACGGAACATGATTTTTCCGGGATCGGCAAAATTCCAACCGGAATCACCACTGCCCTGTTCGCTCCCATTGAGTTTGTCACCAACAAATTCAACCTGCGCAAGATGACCTCTAAAATGATCGACAAGCTGACTGCTCTGGTGAAAAAACCCGAAAACGCGAAAAAAGAGACCCAGTTTGAAACCACAGTAATCGCAAAGAACGCCACTACGGACTTAAAAAAAATCGAAGAACTGCAACAACTCAAAGCCGAATGGAACCAGGCGCTGGCCCTGGATGATGAGGTGAGGCCAGAAGTTTTAGCACCCAAGGAAATCCAAAATGAAACACTGGGTCAGAAAATTCTTTCTTCCTCTCCTGCAACCATAGGGAAAATTCAAAACGCGGTGCCGCTGAAAGCGACGGTGCGCAAAGTCCGGGCCGTGGAAGCAGAAATGGTCCAGATCCCAACCGCCCCTGCCATAACAAAGAAAGAAATCATAACTCCCATCCCCTTGAACGCTTACAAAACAACCCCGGCCATACCAATCCACAAGCATGGTCAACCACCCGGCAACAACACAAATATGAGCTCAACAACACCATTATATACCGTGCAAGTGGGGGCCTATAAAACCCTGGCCTATGCCCAAAGTCTTTCAAAAAAACTGGCTAAAAAAGGCTACAATGCTTTCGTGATCCATAACAAGATTTACAAAGTGCAGGTGGAAAAATTCAAAAACAGGCAAGATGCCCTAAAACTCGCCCAACTTATTCAGGAAAAAGAGAAACTGAAAAACTTTGTCGCAACCGTCAAACCCGGCTAATCCTTACACTCCCGCAAAACCTTAAGAATTTCATCGGGCTCGGCTCTCTTATAGTCCGCGTCCACAAACGCAAATCGAATGACTCCATCCCTGTGCATGGTCGAAAAAGATCAACTCCTTCGTGACGGGAAATTCTTTTTTTATGTTTTCAAAATTCATCAGGAATAACGGTTGGCAGGTTGCTGAAAACTCAATTTGCCTGTCATTCTGTCGGGCTGTTGGGCCGAGTACTCTCCGATTGTCCTGCATTTATTCGCGGTCAAATACTCTCTCCGTACAATGCTCAGGTGCCACGCCGAGTGGTAGCACGTAGAATAGATTTAAAACCGTATTTATGACGGATGCGGTCAATGCCCTGATACAGACCGTCCCAACTTTGTCCGTCTTTATGGGCAAACAACTCTTCCTGCCGATAGGGGTGGGCGGTCAGCGAAGTAAACGTGATGCCAATGAGGCGCACCCGCACCCGGTTTGCAAACAACTTGCGGAACAACCCCGCGCCGGTTTTAAACAACGTATGATCCTCCGCTGTCGGCAGATCCAGTGTTTTTGACCGGGTCACGGTCTTAAAATCAGAGTACCGCAATTTCAGCGTCACCGTACCGGCAAACAACTTGTTTTTCCTGAGTTGTCCCGCCGCTTTTTCGGTCAGGTAACTGAGTATGGACTCCAGAAATAACGGGTCTGCTGAATCCGTCTCCAATGTCGTCTCCCGGCTGATCGAACGTGGAGCTTCCGTTTCGCCGGTAACCGGACTATCACTGATCCCCCGAGCTTTGCGATAAAGGTCTGCCCCCCATTTGCCATAAGCCTCTTCGAGAAGCTCAAGCGGCAGACGGGCCAGGTCGCCCACAGATTTAATGCCCATACGCTGTAGCTCCGCCCCGCCTTTTGGCCCTATTCCCGGAACGCGGCGAATGGGGAGCGGGGCCAGAAACCGTTGCTCCATTCCCGGTGCGATCCACAACATTCCATTGGGTTTGCAATAAGCCGAGGCGATCTTAGCCAGCAGTTTGTTGGAAGCAATGCCGATGGAAGCGTTCAACCCCAACACCTCGCGAATCTCGTTACGAATTTTTTCTGCCGTCTTCAGGGTCGGGCCGTGCAGTCTTTCGCATCCGGTCAAATCGACAAACGCTTCATCGAGCGACATCGGTTCTACCAGAGGGGAATAGCGTCTTAAAATTTCAAACACCTTTGCCGAGTATTCGCTGTAACTCCGATGGGAACCGCGCAAAAAGATCGCGTGCGGACAAAGCCTCTTCGCCTTTTCTATCGGCATCGCCGAGTGAACGCCATACCGCCTCGCCACGTAAGACGCGGCAGTAACGACTCCTCTTCCTTCAGGGTTGCCTCCAACAATCACCGGTTTATTTTTCAGCGATGGATTGAGCACCTCTTCCACCGACACGAAAAACGCGTCCATATCCACATGCAAAATTTTACGGGAACTCAATTCAACTCCTTGGGAACCACAGATGAACACCGATAAACACAGATAGGCCTATAGCACCATTCTCTTAATTCCAAGTTTTGCCGTTCCAAAATTTAGAATCAAACCAACACCCAACCCGGTAGCCTTTAAATAGTTCAACAGTTGCGCTTGAAAAATCTCATTCATTTCCTTCACAGCTTTAATTTCAAGCAAAACACATCCCTCAACCAGAATATCCGCAACGTACTCCCCCACAACCTCCCCGTTATATTTCACAGAAATCCTTTTTTGTTGTTCTACGTTCATACCGGCCTTTTTCAATTCCAAAATCAGTGCGTTTTCATAAACCTTTTCCAGAAACCCTACTCCCAAAGTATTGCTCACCGCCATAGCACAACCAATTATGAATTCTGTAGTCTTATCTGTGTCCATCTGTGTTTATCTGTGGCTATCTTAAGGTTTCAATTATTTATCTATTTATCAAACTTGCGCAAAACACCAATGACCACGCCCTGGATAGCAAAGTCTCCTTCGCGAACGATGATCGGCTTCATATCCGGATGAGCGGGTTGCAGACGTACCCGGCCATTTTCCTGGTAAAACCGTTTCATGGTAGCCCTGTCGTTGTCGATCAGCGCCACCACCGTTTCCCCGTTTTTAGCCACCTCGCGCCGTTCCACAATCACATAATCTCCGTCCTGAATATGATCTTCGATCATTGAATTGCCTTTGACCTGAAGGACAAAGATATCCTTGTCCCCGCTGTCAGGAAACAGGGCCATCACTTCGCGGTGGTCCATCACTTCAATCGGCTTGCCTGCCGCGATATGGCCCAGCACCGGGTATTCCCGCACCGGTTCTTCCACCACTTCAATGGCTCGGCTCAAATTATGTTGCTTGCGAATCAGCCCCTTCTTTTCCAAATGGCTCAGGTGCTTGTGCACCGTTGCCGGAGAACTTAGCTGAAACTGCTTGCCAATTTCCACAATGCTCGGTGCGTATCCCTTAGAAGAAATATGCTTCTTGAGATATTCGAAAATCTCCCGCTGGCGTTTGGTGAGATACATAGCTTCAATTTCCTTGTGCTGATTTTCCCATACAGCCAGCATAAGCGAAAATCAGACGAAAATCAACCACCAGCAGGGTGCTGAAAAACTCCCCAAACTGTCATCCTTGAGGAGCCGAAGACGACGAAGGATCTCGAAGTTCCTTATAAAACAAGAAGAGAGATTCTTCGCTGACGCTCAGAATGACATGCGAAAGAGTTTTTCAG
>PCTK01000217.1:0-6400 GCA_002786505.1 Nitrospinae bacterium CG22_combo_CG10-13_8_21_14_all_47_10
CCAAGCTCAATTTTGAGCACTACCCCAAGATGGCGGAAAAAAAGCTTAAAGAGATCCGGGACCAGCCCATTAAAGACTTCGGAATCATCGACATGAGCATCATTCACCGGATCGGCCCCATCGACATCGGTGAAAATATTGTCTTGATCATTGCCGTTGGGGAACACCGGGGAGAAACTTTCAAGGCCTGCGAATGGGCCATCGCTGAACTCAAACGTACCACGCCCATCTGGAAACGCGAAACCACCTCAACCGGTGAAGTCTGGGTTCAAGACACGCCCTAGGCGTACAACTGTGGTATTCCCTTCCGCAAATTTCATGCCCCAAAGGGGTGCAATTGCCTTATCTTGTAGCAATCATTCATGATGGTTTGATTAACCTTTGCCCTCTACTTCTCCGGGGCCAATTCACTTTGGGCTCAGCCGGGGTCCTCATCGCTTATGAACGAGCCATTTAATCCTATTATATTAACTGTCAACAGCCGATTGGCCCGCTGGCTTTTACTGGAACAAGATGAGAAGAAGAGAAATGCCGGTGAAAAAGCCTGGGAAACTCCACCGATACTCTCCTTATCAGCCTGGTTACGAGAAGCCTGGCTGGGATCATGGCCGACCCTGTATCTTCTTAGCGATTTACAGTGCGAAAAAATCTGGCAACAAATAATTGCCCAGGATGCCGCCCGGCTCGACCTCGTTCACCTTCAAGGGGTAGCCTCTCAGGCTCGTCAAGCCTTTACCCTGATCCATGAGTACCGCCTGCCTCGGGACCCAAAACTTTATGAGTTGACCGATGAGGCAAAAACCTTTCGGAGTTGGACAAAAAAATATGAAAAACGCATTTCCGCACTGGGTGCTTTAGACCCCTGCATGCTTATGGATGCTGTAAAAAACTCGATGCAGAAAGGGGACATTCCCCTCCCACCCTCTCTTCGTCTAATGGGTTTTGAAGAGCAAAGTCCTCAACTGAAAATTTTTCTCGATTTTCTTCTCGCAAAAGGTGCCCATGTTGAATTTATATCACCCGTACCGGCCCCACAAACACTTGAGGAACAACTCAAGGACCATCCCGCTCATGTCAGGGAATATGAAAACAGGCAGGGAGAAGCTCAAGCCTGCGCTCGCTGGGTAAGATCAATATTCCAACCGGGAAAACGTATCGGCATCGTTGTGCCAGAACTGGAAAAATATCGCGCGCTTCTCAAACGTGAGTTGGCGGCAGAACTGGTACCCGAATCCATTTTCATTTCGGATGAACAAATTTTACCGTTTAATATTTCACTGGCTCCTCCCTTGTCTCAGGAGCCCATGATCAAAATGGCATTGAACCTGTTAAGCATAAAAACTACTGTTGTTCCCATCAGCGCGTTCCTGTCATTCATCCAAAGTCCATTTTTTGGTTTTTCGTATCCACCTGATCAGGAAATATCCGATCTGGAGCGAAAACTGCGGCGCAAAAGAGTGCTCTCCATCTCTCTTGACCAGTTCCATCCAGTTTCTGGTTCACAATTGAGTAAGTTTGTAGAAAGCTTGAAATCCTGGACCTTGAACAGTAAAAGTTTGTTATCAGGAAAGTGGGCAGAGGAATTATCGGAATTTTTAAAATCCATCGGTTGGCCCGGAAAATCCATGGCCGACCAGCAATCCGTTTTGTCAAAACGTCATCAGGCCTTTGAAGCCTGGAAAGATTGTTTGAATGAGCTTTGTTCCCTGAACCAGATTCTCGGCCCTATTGACAGGTTGCAAGCTCTAAATCATCTTACCAATATAATTCAAGGCAAACCTTTTCAGACTAAAACACCGGAGCATTCCATCCAGGTTATCGGCCTTCTGGAATCATCCGGAATGCAATTTGATCATTTGTGGGTTATGGGTTGCCATAGTGAAGCGCTCCCCACCCACCCAGAACCCAATCCTTTCATTCCCTACGAAATCCGCAGTAAGTGTTCTATCCCGCGCTCCAACCCACAACGGGAGCTAAAATTTGCAGAACAGTCCCTGAACCGCCTGCTGATGGCCGCACCCGAAATTTATTTCAGCTTTCCCCTTCATGATGGAGATCTGGATCTGGAAATCAGTCCCTTGTTAAAAAATTTTCCAAAGAACGAAGCGGCAGTTTATCCTTCCAGGCGAATCAAAGATCAAGTCATGGTCCTGAACGATCTCGAAGAGTTCGCGGAGCCCGCATTTTTACCAGCAACCGATTCAGAAAAAACCCTTTTTAAAACCCAAGGTATTTCTTCCGGATATTCCCTGCTCAAGGACCAGGTGGAATGCCCTTTCATGGCCTTCGCCAGGCACCGTTTAAACAGCGACCGCCATCAAGTGCCCGAGGTTGATTTTGACAGTCTGGACCGTGGTAACGTCATCCATAAGGCTCTTGAATTATTCTGGTCGAAAACAGGCAACCTGAAAAACCTTTTAAACCTTTCCGAACATTCCCTCGAACAACAACTTGATCAATTCGTCCGGGAGGCTATTAAAATTTGCTCAGAACGAACCAGTGGTCAAACGCAATTCAACCAACTGGAAATAGAACGAAACGTACGGGTTATCCATGACTGGCTACGCGATGTGGAACTCAAAAGACCCGATTTCAAGGTGCTTCGAAATGAGGAAGGCATTTCAATAGACCTCTGCGGCATAAAACTTCTGTTGAGAATTGATCGCATTGATGAAATCCCGGAAAAAGGTTTGCTCTTGATCGACTATAAAACAGGAAGGAATGCAAAACCAGCAGACTGGTTTGCAGAGAAAATACGCGCCCCACAACTACCGCTTTATGCCATCGCCAAACTGCCCGCAGGTTTGGCCTATGGTCACTTGACAATCGCCAATCCCGAATTCAAGGGCACGACTATTCCCGATCTGCCGCTGGGAAAATTTAAAAATACGGATTTCACCCAGTCCAGCGAGTTTACCTCCTGGGAAGAGTTGCTGGAGCACTGGAAAAATAATTTAAACGCTGTCGCGGATGAGTTTTTAAAGGGGAACCATGAAGTTTTGCCTATAAATAAAGGGGAACCCTGTCGGCATTGCGAGTTTGGCTCACTTTGCAGAATTCGGGAAATTGCAAACCTGGAAACTCAGGAGGATATTCCTTGATGCTGGCAGATGAAAAAATAAGAAAGCAAGCACTTGAGCAGGACAAATCTTTCATCGTTCAGGCTCCGGCGGGATCGGGAAAAACCGAATTGCTCATCCAACGTTATTTAAAACTTTTGGGACTGGCAAATTTCCCGGAAGAAATCCTGGCAATGACTTTTACCCGAAAAGCCGCGGCGGAAATGAAGAAAAGGATTTTTTCTGCCCTCACCGAAGCTCAAACCTGTCAGCAACCCGACCAATCCCACGCCCGATTCACCTGGGAGTTAGCGCAAAAAGTTTTGAAGCAGGATAAATCGCGGGAATGGAATTTGATGAATAATCCTGCCCGGCTGAGAATTGTCACCATTGACTCATTTTGTTCTTCTCTTACACGACGGATGCCCTTGCTGTCAGGAATGGGCGCGGGTTTGGACATCCAGGAAAATGCCAGAAGTCTCTATCGAGAAACGGCCAAAAACATTCTGAACCTGGCGGAGAGCGAAACCAATCCTTATGGCGTACTGGTACGAAATATTCTCCGGCATATTGATAATTCAAAAGAAGATTTCATAAACAGAATCGTCCAGCTTTTGACCAAGAGAGACCAATGGATGATCTCGTTTTTCGATCCACGTGAAAACCTGGAAAGACATTCTTTAGATGAGGAGTATAGGAAAAAACTGGAGCGTACCCTCGCGGGTTTGGTTCAATCCCGGCTCGGTGAAATGAGGGATTTATTTACCGTCAATGTCCAGAAGAGGATATGGAAGGTAGCCAATTATTCAGGCAGGAATATTGATAATACTTCTCACCCCTGTGCCTGTCTTGCGGACCTCCAGAACTTTCCCGACACCACCATCGGTAGTCTGGAAATATGGAAAGGATTGGCTCATCTATTTTTGACGCAATCCAATACTTACAGAAAAAAACCGGATGTGCGATTGGGTTTTCCATCCGGCAAAGATGACGAAGCAAAAAAAATGAAGGACAAATTTGTCGAGTTGGTGAATTCTTTGCAGGAAAACCCTGCCCTGCTCGTGGGACTTGCCAAAGTAAAAAAACTTCCTCGGGGACACTTTACCGATATGGAATGGGATTTGCTGAAATCCACCATCCGCCTGTTAGCAGAAATTAATAAAAAGCTGAAAGATGTTTTTTCGGCCCGACAGATCACCGACTTCACTGAAATTTCCTTGTCTGCCATCAACAGTCTGGTCCAGAAGGATGAAGATGGGGAGGAACAGCCAACCGATTTGCTTTTTTATCTTGATTGCAAAATCCATCACATCCTGGTGGATGAGTATCAGGATACCTCCTTCAAGCAGGAAGAGCTATTGCGCAGGCTAACCTCAGAGTGGAGCGATGATGATGGCCGCACGCTTTTCATTGTCGGTGACCCCAAACAATCCATTTACCGCTTCAGGGATGCGGAGGTAGGTTTGTTCATAAGAACTCAAGATCGTGGACTGGGGGCTTTGCAGTTAAAATCATTGTTACTGGAATCCAACTTCCGCTCCCAAAAAAACCTTGTCGACTGGGTCAACGCCTGCTTTAAAAAAATATTTCCAAAACATGATGACCCGGATCTTGGCTCAATTTCCTACACCCCATCATCAGCGGTTTTACAAGAAAGTATGCACCCGGGGGTGCAGTATCATCCAGTCCCGCACCAGGAGGATAGTCAGGCTATTTCTGAAGATGAAGCGCAGAGGGTAACAGCTCTGGTCAAAGATCTGCAATCAAAATATCCCAACAAAAGTCTGGCGATATTGGTAAGGGGACGAAATCATCTCACTTCAATTGTCAGGTTTTTTAACGAGGCATGCGTTGCGTTCAAGGCAGAGGCTATCGATGCCCTCACAGATCGGTCGGCAATTCTCGACCTGCTGTCCCTACTCCGGGCTTTACGTTTTCCCGGTGACCGAACCGCCTGGCTATCAATTTTAAGAGCACCCTGGTGTGGTTTATCTTTGACGGATATTCATGCATTGGTTGAACTGGATAAGACAACGCCGGTCTGGTCTCTACTCAACGATCGCATTGGGATTCTCAGTAAAGACGGACAAAAAAGGGCACAGGATCTTGTTGATAATATCCAGAATTT
Organism: Nitrospinae bacterium CG22_combo_CG10-13_8_21_14_all_47_10; assembly: GCA_002786505.1. Classification (GTDB taxonomy): domain Bacteria; phylum Nitrospinota; class Nitrospinia; order Nitrospinales; family VA-1; genus LS-NOB. The sequence goes on from PCTK01000217.1 coordinate 5,188, forward strand.
TTTAAAGGGCTTTCATGAACAAAATTTTCGCGATGTTCTGGAAGGATGCTGGATCAAACTGGGTGGACCCGCCTGTCTGCAGGGAACCAGTCCCGATGATATTGAAGTGTTCTTCAATAAAGTTGAAGAGATCACCACTGCGGGGCAGGAAGAGCAATTTGAGAATTTCGATCAGATCCTGACGGATTTGTATGCCAGTCCCTTGGCGACCCATGAAAATGCCGTGCAAATCATGACCATGCATAAGGCAAAAGGCCTGGAGTTTGATTTTGTGATTTTACCTGGGCTTGGCAAACCCATCAAAGCGGACGAAAAGCGATTGATTTACTGGATGCCACATGGCGATGAGCTGTTACTCGCCCCTATTGAGGAAAAAGGCGGTGAAGCTTCGCCGATTTATGAGTTTTTGTCTGACCTGAATAAAGAGAAAGAGGAGTTTGAAAGCTTGAGGCTCCTTTATGTGGCCGCAACCAGGGCTAAATCCCAACTCCACCTGTTTGGACATTTGAAACCGCACAAGGATGAAAAGTGGAAGCCCAATCCCAAATCCTTGCTGAACAAGCTATGGCCGCATATCAAGGAAGAATGGCTGGAAAAGCTCATTGAAATTACCGGACCTGAGCTTTCAAAATCCAGGCAGGCAGGCACAGACATGCATTCCATTCACCGTCTACCCGGCAATTTTTTATTTCCTGGACCGATGGATTCCATAATTGAAGGGCAGGCGGTTGACATTGAAGATGAAAAATATTTAGAACCCGAATACTACTGGGCAGGCAATACGGCGCGATGTCTGGGGAACTTTCTGCACCGTTGCCTCCATGATATAAGCCTGGAAGGATTAGAAAACTGGTCTGAAGAAAGAATCAAAAAACTGGCGCCAAATTTCAAGTCAGCCCTTTTGGCGGAAGGTTTGCCCCTGGAGAAGGCAGAGGAGGCCTTAAGCTCTGGCCTTCTTGCGCTCTCAAATATCTTTGCAGATGAGCGCGGAAAGTGGATTTTAGCTTTTCATGAAAACGCTCATTCCGAGTATCCCCTGACATTCTTTGAGAAAAACCGGTACATCCGAAATGTCATTGACCGTACTTTTGTCGATGATGGAATTCGTTGGGTTATCGATTATAAAACTGGAACGCATAAAGGCGGCGGGAAAAACCTTGAAATATTTTTAGACAATGAGGTACAACGTTACAGAAACCAGTTGGACCGCTAT
>PCTK01000217.1:6610-6893 GCA_002786505.1 Nitrospinae bacterium CG22_combo_CG10-13_8_21_14_all_47_10
TGTGGAAAACAGACATATCCAAGATAATCGATTCCGCCTGTATATCTCTTGAGGACAATCTTGTTCGGATGGACATCAAGGCGCAGCGTCTCGCGCAAAAAGTCTGTTATTTTACTCAGGCAACTGACAAGCAGCTCTTTGCTCGGATGAAGGAGCACAAAATCGTCGGCGTACCTCACGTATCCGACGATTTTCAGTTCATGTTTAACAAACTGATCCAATTCATTCAGATAAACGTTTGCGAACAATTGGGAGGTCAGGTTGCCCAAAGGCAGGCCCGGCG
>PCTK01000106.1:0-282 GCA_002786505.1 Nitrospinae bacterium CG22_combo_CG10-13_8_21_14_all_47_10
AAATATTCGGAATGCAACCGTTTGTCCTTACAAAACCTGTATTTGCTCATGTTAAACTTTTTACTCATGCAATATGCGGGTTAGCGGCATCGGGATTATGCTCGGCGATAAAGGCGCGCAGTCGTTTTAAATCTTCGACGGCGTGCGACGTGAATTTGAGCTTCATTATTTCGGTGGTGCTTTTTCATCCTCGGTACCCCAACTGTCGAGCCAGTCGAGTACCTCATCGCCCTCGATTAACTGCCACTTATCGACCTCGGCCAGCGCTTGGCGGGTTTCGGC
>PCTK01000106.1:326-846 GCA_002786505.1 Nitrospinae bacterium CG22_combo_CG10-13_8_21_14_all_47_10
CGGCGTCGTTAATCAGCCAGCTTTTGCTACGGCGGCGCTGTTCGGCGGTTTTTTGTAGCCGCACCATCAGGTCATCAGGAATCCGGACACTAGTCATTGCCATTTAAAAATCCTCACTGTAATGTAATACAGTGCATTATAGCTCAGTTCCCGCGGATTTGGGGTTGAAATTGACCTTACCTTCAATTAAAATCAGGGTTAACGGAGACTTGGGAGAGTATAGTAATGACGATTGAAGAAGTACGGCAGATTATTCTTAATATCCTCGCAGATATCGCCCCGGATGAGGATATCAGTTCTATTGACGACAACACCAAATTGAGGGACCAGATTGATCTGGATTCTATGGATTTCCTTGATATTGTCATGGAACTAAGAAAACGTTTCAACATAGAAGTACCGGAAAAGGATTACGAGCATCTCGCGACGATGGCTGGTTGTGTTTCCTACCTCACCCCTTTATTAAAAAACCGGCCTTTGGCCAGTTAGGGCCCCTCCTTTTTTAACTGCAAAATTCTTA
>PCTK01000106.1:873-6615 GCA_002786505.1 Nitrospinae bacterium CG22_combo_CG10-13_8_21_14_all_47_10
TTGCAATGGAGACCTTTGCATAACCCAGAGATTACCCGTTTGACTTACGCAAAGGGCTCCTCTTCAAGGGGGAGGAATCATCAAGTGTTGCGCTTGAGTGCTTCGTCCGCTCTGTGGGTAATGCAGATCTGGCCCCAGGCCCAGCGGCTCCGAGTGGTGGTGGTATAATCAATTCATGCGTTACGATACGATCATTATTGGTGCGGGGTTATCGGGTTTGGCGGCTGGCATTCGCCTGGCCATGTTCGATAAAAATGTCTGCATTGTCGAAAAACATACCGAGTTGGGCGGACTGAACTCCTTTTATGTAAGAAAAAACCGCACCTTCGATGTCGGGCTCCACGCGATGACCAATTTTACCGCCAAGGGTGTCCGTTCCTCCCCCTTGGGTAAATTATTGAAGCAATTGCGTTTCAGCCATGACGACTTCCGCTTGTGCCAGCAGGAGATGTCGGAAATACGCTGGCCGGAGAAATCCCTTTGTTTTACCAACGATTTTGAGTTCATGCGCCAGGAGGTTGCCGAGCAGTTTCCCGACCAGATTGACGGATTCAACAAACTGGTAGAAAAGATTCTGGCTTTTGACGAACTGAATCTCGATAATGGCGACCGGCTTTTGTCCCGGCCTGTTTTGGAGTCATTCATCAACGATCCGATTTTGATCGACATGTTGTTTTGTCCCTTGATGTATTACGGCAATGCGCGTGAAGGGGATATGGATTTTTATCAATTTGTCATCATGTTCAAGAGCATTTTTATAGAGGGATTCTCCAAGCCGCAAGGGGGCATGCATTACATCCTCAATCTTATGGCACAGAAATTCAAGGACCTGGGCGGTGAATTGAAGATGGGCAACGGGGTCAAAACCATCAACGCCAGTCAGGGAACGGTCGCAGGGGTGACTCTTGAAAACGGAGAGAAGCTGGCTACCGCAACCGTGCTTTCTTCCATGGGTTATGTGGAAACGCTGAACCGGTGCGAGCCGGTTGTTGCCGAGGCGGGAACAAGCAAGACCGGGCAGGTCTCGTTCATGGAATCTCTTTTTGTGGTGGATAAGGAACCGCGCGACCTGGGTTATGACAAGAGCATTGTCTTTTTTTCCACACAGCCGAGGTTCGAGTACAAGGTGCCGGAGGACCTGATTGATATTTCCAGCGGCGTGTTGTGTTGCACCAATAATTTTAAATACCCGGAACCGCCTGAAGAAGGGTTGATTCGGTTGACCAACCTTGCAAGTTTCAGCAAATGGGACGGTCTGTCGAGAAAAGATTATATCGCCGCAAAAAAAGAGTGGAGAAGCCGGGCCTTGGACCGGTTATTCACATTTTTCCCCGATTTTCGCGAGAATGTGGTATTTTTAGATTCGTTTACGCCAAAGACCATAAAGAAATATACAGGCCATATAAACGGGGCCGTTTATGGATCGCCAGAAAAAATTAAAAATGGAAAAACCCCTGTCAAAAACCTGTATATATGCGGGACAGATCAGGGGTTTTTAGGTATTATTGGGGCCACTTTAAGTGGAATATCCATGGCCAATCTCCATCTTTTGAAATAATAACGGGCAAAGTTTTCAAGCAATGAAAAAACCACCGAGAAACTGGTTAAAGGGTGTCTTGTCGGCCTACGATACGGTCGTGATTGGCAGTGGTCTGGCGGGAATGACGTCGGCCAATCTTCTGGCCAAGCTGGGACACAAGGTTTTGCTGGCCGAGCACCATTACAATATGGGCGGCATGGCCACCTGGTTCAAACGCAAGGGTGGGCATGTCATGGATATCTCCCTGCACGGGTTCCCCTGCGGGATGATTAAGACACTGAGAAAATACTGGACCCAGGATATCTCGCACCGGGTCATCCAGCTTAAAAATGTACGTTTCGACAACCCGCAGTTTTCCCTCAATACCTCCTTCGACAAGATAGATTTTACCCACATCCTGCGTGAGCATTTCGGTATTTTGAAGGAAGTGGTCGACGAGTTTTTTTTGACTGTCCGGGATATGAATTTTTACGACGAAGTGGTCATGACCACCCGCGAACTGTTTGAAAAATATTTCCCGGGTCGCACGGATGTCTGGCGTTTTCTTATGGAGCCGATCACCTATGCCAATGGCTCCACCCTTGATGACCCGGCAATAACCTATGGCATCGTCTTTTCCAATTTCATGGACAAGGGAGTTTTTACCTATCAGGGCGGAACCGATCACCTGATAAAGGAAATGAAGCAGGAGCTATTGCGCAACGGTGTGGACATTCGTACTCATTGCATGGTTGAAAAAATTTATGTGGATGATAAAACGGTCCAGGGGGTTCGCATCAACGGGCAGGACATCCCGTGCAGGTCGGTGCTTTCCAACTCCAATCTGCTGACCACCATTGAACAACTGACCGGCGAGGAACATTTTGACCCCGAATTTATTAAAGAAGTTAAAAAAGTCCGGCTCAACAATTCCAGTTGCCAGGTTTATATGGGAATCAGGAAAGGTGAAACCGTGCCGAATGTGGGCGACCTTTTATTTTCTTCCGAGGCGGACGAATATTGTACCGAGCAAATATTGAGTAAAGATATTACCAGCCGCACCTTCTCGTTTTATTATCCAGAAATTCGTCCGGGAACCAATCGTTACTCCATCGTGTCCTCAACCAACGCCCGCTATCAGGACTGGGCCAATCTGAGCGAATCTCAATACCGCAAAGACAAGCATGATCTGGAGCAAACAACCCTCGACGCGCTGGAAAAATATGTTCCGGGCATACGCAAAAAAGTGGATCATGTGGAAGCCTCAACGCCGAAAACTTTCAAACGTTACACCCTGCACCCTTCGGGCACTTCGTTTGGAACCAAGTTTGAGGGACTCAAAATAAGCCGGGACCTGCCTAACCAGATTAGCGGATTATTTCATGCCGGATCGGTGGGAATTATCATGTCGGGTTGGCTGGGAGCGGCGAATTATGGGGTTATCGTTGCGAACGAAACCGATAAATTTCTCCGCCAATTGAGTCCGGGCCTGGTGACGGCGTCGGCCTGAAGATAAAACCTTTCCTGAAACCCATTTAAAATAACTCAATGAAATTTGACTTCAAAGGGCAAACAGCTCTGGTCACCGGTGGTACGCGCGGCATAGGCCGGGCCATCTCTGAGGCATTCCTTAAAGCTGGAGCGAAAGTCATCGCCACTTATCGAGGCAACGATGAGGAGGCGGAAAACTTTAAACGCGCCAATGCCGGGCATGCCGACTGTCTTGATATCCATAAGTTCGATGTTACTGATTATGAGGCGGTGGAAAAGTTCTATAAAGAAATCGAAACGAAATATGAAACTTTCCAGATTCTGGTCATCTGCTCAGGCATTCGCTCTGATTCCATTGTTGGCATGATGAAAGCGGAGGACTGGAATAGAGTTATCGACACCAACTTGACAGGAACTTTCAATTTGAGCAAGCTGGCGGTGCAGTCCATGATGCGCCAGAGGTATGGGCGGATCATCGCTTTAACCTCGCCCATTGGCAAGTTCGGGTTTGCGGGTCAGGCCAACTACGCCGCGTCAAAAGCGGGGCAGGTGGCATTCACGCGGTCCCTTTCCAAAGAAGTGGCGAGCCGGAAGATAACCGTAAACTGTGTGTCACCTGGTTTCATTGATACCGATTTTATTGGTGATCTGCCGGAAGAGCAGAGAAAATCCTATAAAGACCAGATTCCCCTGAAACGCTTCGGGACTCCAGAAGATGTAACCTACCCGGTATTATTTCTGGCTTCAAAAGAAGCTTCTTACATCACAGGTTCGGTGGTAGAGGTGACAGGGGGATTATAGGCTTAAAAATGGCAATTTTTAGCAGAGAGAATAATTTGAAAGACACTTGCCTTTGGAGGGGTGTAATACGTTGAATTTATTGTGGTTGATAGGTTTATCGCCTTGTTTTTTAGTATGCATATAAGGGGTTACAATTTTCCTTCTAGAATATTGCAAGCACATTAGACAAAAGGATAAAAATTTGGGGAATACAGAAATACATGGTAACTATTTGAATTTAAATGTATACTTGCTTACATACAAAAAAACTGTTTATTTGTTCTAGTGTTAAGGTTTTCTTTTCCCATTTCAGGTTTAAATTATAATTGGGAGGTTTAAGTAGCTTATTGACATTGTCGATAGGGTATACTAATTCCTTTATTATTTGAGGGCAAAGGATATGAAAAAAAATAAAAAAATCACAAAAAAAGTAAATAATGAAATTCATGATGTGTTTGAGGATCTTCAAATAAAACCATATGACTATCCTCCTTATGAAAACCCAGATAGTTTTGCTAGTCGATTTAAAAAATGCACAATTTATAAATCAGAAGGGCTATTATATTCCTCCTCCTCCTCCTCTGAAGTCTTTAATTCCCATTAAAGTATGCCTAATTGGAATGCTGTTCTTTTAGAAATTCAAGACGAACAAGCTCAAAGCCCCTTTGATAGAGTTCGACGGAAATATTTAAAGCAATTATTCAAAAAAACAGGTAGAAACGTAATTGCCTATTATTCCGGATGGCTTCAAAAAGGTGATATACGAGGTGTTGAAATTAGCGATGATGATAAAAATGCCTTAATGAGCGCAATTCATAAGTTGGATAGAAGTAAGGGGTTGGATTTAATTCTACATACCCCCGGTGGAGAAGTTGCGGCAACGGAATCATTAGTTGATTATTTGAGAATAATGTTTGGTACTAATATTCGTGCGGTGGTTCCCCAAATCGCGATGTCTGCTGGAACAATGATTGCTTGTGCATGTAAGGAAATAGTTATGGGAAAGCCATCGAATTTGGGTCCAATTGACCCGCAATTTGGCGGTATACCTGCTTATGGGGTGATTGAAGAATTTGACAGGGCAAAGGCTGAAATAAAAAAAGATCCGTCAACCATTCCCATTTGGAGAGAGGTAATCGGGAAATACCACCCAACATTTATAGGTGAATGTGAAAAAGCAATTAAATGGTCGAGCCAAATTGTTGGCGATTGGTTGGAAACAGGAATGTTTGATGGAGACCCCAATAAAAAAGATAAAGTTAAAAGAATAGTAAAAGTGCTTTCTAATCACAAGCAAATGAAATCACATGGTCGGCATATTGGCATGGACGACTGTGTTAGGCTAGGGTTAAAGATTTCAGAAATGGAAAAATTGCCAAAGGATTTGCAAGATACCTTTTTGACTGTTCATCACACTTTTATGCATAGTTTTGGAAACACAAATGCTATAAAAATAATTGAAAATCATGAGGGCACAGCCATGGTAAAAATGGCTCGCTTGAACAAGTGATTTGAAGTTTTTTGCCATCCACAAGCCGTTTAAATCTTTTAGAATTTTTTTAAGAGTAGGCTTTTCGCTTAAGGTCGCTAAGTGCAGGACTTTCTTCAATACATTCCCCACCGTCCGCCTTTCCTGTTTGTTGATCGAGTGCTTGAAGAAAGCGACGATTTCATCAAGACAGAAAAAAAAATCGACCCGAAAGAACCTTTTTTCGAAGGGCATTATCCCGGAAGACCGATCATGCCGGGCGTCTTGATCTTTGAAGCTATTTTTCAGGCGGGTGCCATCATGATGGGCAAGCGCATTGTCGGCGAAGGCCGATTTCCGGTTCTCACCCGGGTCAATAACATAAAACTCAAGCATGCTGTTTATCCGGGAGACACGTTGCTGGTTGAGGTGACTCTCAACGACCTGGTCAGTACTGCCGCTTACATGACGGGCAAAGCCAGCG
>PCTK01000106.1:6626-6768 GCA_002786505.1 Nitrospinae bacterium CG22_combo_CG10-13_8_21_14_all_47_10
ACCGCGGTCACCTTGGAGTTCTCCGCCATGTTGGTTGAGGAGACAAAGTGAGATTTCTGGATGTTGAAAATTAATACAGTCTTTGGACCGGAGCGGCAAAAAGAAAATGAGTTTTCTTGATCTAAAAAATAAAAACATCCTG
>PCTK01000178.1:0-7348 GCA_002786505.1 Nitrospinae bacterium CG22_combo_CG10-13_8_21_14_all_47_10
CGTGCCCGGAACGGGTAATCTCGGGGTTGTGCAAAGACCTCCTCCCACGGGAGCGGGTGACTGTTATCCGCGCTCAATCGTGTTGGTAACTCAACGGGACATTGCTCATTGGCCCCACGCCGAGTGGGGGGAGCTAAACTAAATTTGCAGTTTTGCCGATAAGACGGCTGTATAATGTTCTATCAAGATATGAGGTCGGGAAACCGGCATAGCTCAGGAGGGTTGAAAGAATGCGTGGTATTTCAAAAATAACGGGTTATCTTTTGATGAGTTCATTTTTTTTGCTGGCCGCGGTCTCCCAAAAAAGTTGGGGCCAGGTTTCTGATGAAGTTTTAGAAGAGGCCAAAACGCTGGCAAAGCTGGAAGATGACTATTTCAAAAAACGTTTGAATAATGATTTAAAAGGGGCTTATCAATATCAGCATCCGGCGTATAAAGAAAAAATTTCGCTGGAAGAGTTTTTATATTTTGAGGGCCACCTTATATCAGAATACCGGAATGGAATGCAGGCCCATATTTCCGGGGTCATGATTCCGCCCTTGGAGGTCATTAAAAAAAATCCGGGCAAAAGAGATGTTCTCGGTTTTCCCCGACCGAGCCGTTACAAATGGTTCGCGAATCCTTTTATTGTGGTGAAGGGCTATTCCCTTGAGCGGATTTCCATCAGCGAGGATGGCCAATACGCGATGGTGGAAATCAATCTTAAAGGAACGGAGAGGTTAAATCCCGCATTGGTGAGAGGCGATATCAAGTTTGACATCAACCGTCCTCATATTGATTATTGGGAAAAGGTGAACGGAAAATGGGTGATAACGGTATTGATCGATAACTCCTCGATAAGCGGTTCAAATAGAACTTTGTATTTTATCCCCAACAATCATTCTGCCTGGCAGAAGATGGAATATGTCCAAATCGATCCAGCCAGCCTGCTGGCAGAACCCGATCCCGAGCGTCATGCCCTGAATGGAAATTAATCCCTATGAGTGTTGATCTGCCATTTCATAAATCCTGGTTGGGGGAAGAAGAGCATCAGGAAGTTGAAGATACCCTGAACTCAGGCTGGTTGACAACAGGCCCCAAAACCCAGCAATTTGAAGAAGCATTTAAAGATTATATAGGCTGTAAGCACGCGGTGGCCTTGAACTCCTGCACGGCGGGACTGAATCTGGCTCTGGCACTGCAAAACTTTGCCGATGGGGATGAGGTGATCACCACCCCGATGACGTTCCCCGCCACGGCCAACACGATTCTTCTGCAGAGGTTGAAGCCGGTTTTTGCCGATATTGAACCGGGTACTCTCACCATTGACCCGCGGAAAATAGAAGCCAAAATCACCTCGCGCACCCGTGCCATCATCCCTGTCCATTTTGCGGGCCATCCTTGTGATATGACCCCCATTCAGGAATTGGCCGACAAGCACAAACTGGTTATCATCGAAGACGCGGCGCATGCCCTGGAGACAGGCTACAAAGGACAAAAAATAGGCAACACGGGAAACCCGACATCCTTCAGTTTTTACGCCAACAAAAATATCACGACCGGCGAGGGGGGTATGCTTGTCACCAATGATGATGAACTGGCCGATAACATCCGCGTCATGCGTCTTCAGGGGATCAGCCGCGATGCCTGGAAACGCTTCGGCAAAAGCGGGTTTGCGCACTGGGAACAAACTCTGGCCGGATATAAATGCAATATGACCGATCTCAATGCCTCGCTCGGACTGCACCAGATTAAAAGGATTGAGCCGTTCATGACGCTACGCAAAAAATATGTATCGATGTACGATAGCGCTTTTGACAATGTGCCGGAGTTGGAAACTCTGGCTGTGCGGGACTACGCCACACCCGCCCATCATATTTACATCATCGCTCTCCATCTGGAACGCCTGACCACAGACCGTGATGGGTTTCTGGATGCCATTCAGTCTGCTGGCATTGGCGTGGCCGTGCATTATGTGGCTCTGCACCTGCAACCTTATTATGTGAAAAACTTCAACACCAAGCCTCAGGATTTCCCGATCGCTTCGAACTACTCCGAGCGCGTCATCAGCCTTCCCTTGTATCCGAAAATGTCTTCCGCTGATGTGGAACGGGTGATTGCGACCGTTACAGACCTGGTCAAAAAATTTAAGCGTTAAACCCCGGCCAGTTGTTGGCAGGCGTGGTATTCTTTCTCTCATGAAAAAAATGTTTGCCCGTTTAAAAGAGACCTTTGCCAGCCTCGTGACCAGGCTCATGCGCCAAGGGGAGAAAAGCCCCGCCGCCGAAGAGGCTCCCGTGCGGTCTCCCTCCGAGCTCAAGATACTTGCGGAAGTACTCAAAGGAACACTGCAAAAAAACCCGAAGGATATCAAGGCCCTTTACAGCCTGGGAGAAGTGTATATGGAACTGCGCCGCTATGGTGAGGCCATTACTCCTTTAAGGGAGCTTGTCAAAATAGACCCCTACCACAAAAGCGGATTGTTGCAGTTGGGCCGGGCACAGATGGAGCTGGGCCGCGACGAGGCCGCTCTCGAAAACCTTGAGCAGGCCTTCCACCTCGACCCGGAAAGCGAATCCGTCCGCAAGGCGCTTTGCCAGGCGCACAGCAATCTGTCCACCGCATACGGGCGCATCAAGAACCAGAAGCAGGCCGAGCACCATTTTAAGGAAGCGGTAAAAATCATTCCCGATTTTGGCCCCGCCCATCTTTCAATGGGAATCTGCTACACGGAGTGGGGACGTTATAAAGAAGCCCTGGGTAAAATCAAGGAAGCTCTGGATCTGGATAAAAACCTGACGGTACAGGCGCATTACCGGTTTGGTGAGGTTTACAGCAAACTGAAAGACATTAAGAAAGCCATCAAACATTATAAAGAATCAATCGCGGTAGACCCTACTGCCGCCATGCCCAACCTGCGATTGGGTATGTTGTATTTCAAATTGAAAAGGTATGAGGAGGCGGTCGAGCCTTTGCGCAAGTCCATCAGACAAAGCCCTAAATACGCCGCTGAAGGTTATTTCCGGCTCGGCGTGTCACTGATGAAACTCAAGCGCTACAATTTGGCGGAAGAACCCCTGCGCAAAGCTGTGGAACTGAGTCCCGATAGTGAACTGGTTAATGATACGCTGGCCGAGAACCTCTACCAACTCTGCACGATATTTACCGGTGAGGAAAAACCGGGAGAAAAAATCGACCTGTTGCGCGAGGTGGTTTATTTTAACCCCGAACATCTCCAGGGCCATGAGCAGTTGAGCAAGGAATATGACCATATCTTGAACGGAAAAAAAGCCATCACCCACGCCATCATCGCACAGAGATTTTATGCAGATAAAAAAATGCTGAACGAAGCGGCCCGGTCCCGCGAATCCCTCAACGCCCTCTACAAAAAATACAAGATGTCTCCCAATGAATTCAAAACAGTCACCACCCCCGGCAAAAACTACTAGCCCCGGCGAGCCGCCGGGGGCAATGTGAAAAACTTCCCCCTGACAGCGAGACCTTTGCATAAGTCGGAAAAGCTGAGAAGCGAGATGCTTCGACAGGCTCAGCATGACAGCATGCAAGCAACCCCCTCAATCCCCCTTATCAGGGGGAGTTTTAAAATAATTCCCCCCTGTCAAGGGGGGGCAGGGGGGTTATGCAAAGGTCACCTTGACAGCTGATTATCCGTGTTTCTCTGTGTGAATCCCTGGCTGAAAAGATTTTTACCCAATATTCTTAAAGATACGGATCAATTTCTCGATCGAGCCGGTTTGCAGGGCTTTGAAGATTTTTTCTACCTGCCGGGATAATTCTTTCTCGCTTTGAAATTTCAGTTCCAGTTTCAGTTCATTACTCTCAAACGTATCCTGAAAGCGGAGCCTGGTTTTGTCGTCGAGTTCCATGGCATCAAGAGCACGGGCGACCTGCTTTCTCATATCCGAAAGAACCGGGTAGCGCAGGTCGTGAAGTAATTTGTGGATCTCGTCGTATTTCTTCGGAGCCTGTAATTCTGGTGCGGTCAGGATTTTCTGGATATCGCCGCGGGATAAAACTTTTCCCGGTGTGGTATTTTCTCTTGCGGCGACTTCATCGACGAGTTCCAGCAGGTCGCGCCATTTGTTGACTCCCGGCTTCAACGCCGAAAACAGGTTTTCTGCTTCCGTCAGGCTGTCCCACTTATAAAATGTTTGGAAGGTTTTTGCCGGGACTCCGGAACGGTGCAGTAAGATTTGCATCCTGGGGCTTAAGGATTTGATGCCGGACAAGTCCAGAAATATTTTTTTACTGCGCTCAAGCTCCAGTAAAGGCATATACTCCCTTATAATGGTTTCATCATTTATTCCGGCTTGTCCGAGTTTATTGAGGATGTTGCCCTTTTCGATATCGCTGTAATGCCGGTGCCCGAAGTTTTCATTGAGGTTAATGGTCAGCCGTGCGGCATTGTCCATTTCGGAAATGATGAAGGCGGAAATTCGGGTTAATCCGGAGCGGGATGCCGCCTGGAAACGTTTGTGCCCACTGATTATGGAATAACGGTCGCCGGATGGGCAGACAGAAATGGGATGCCGGATGCCGATCACTTTGATCGAGTCCATTAACTTTTCCGGGCAACCGTCCAGCGAGAAATCGGTCAACCGGTTTTCCCCGTCAATATCTGTTAATGAGATTTCGGAAACATTTTTCATGCAATTGATCCAATCAAAATTACGTTACATTGCCCTGTTTTTTGTTTTCATCCTTTCCGGTTGTCTGGAAAAAATTCCTGAAGGCATGGTTTTAATTCCTTCGGGGGAGTTTACCATTGGAACCAACCAGATTGATGAGGAAAACCACGCTCTTGCCTTAGGGCTAAACAAACCCTGGTTTGCTGACGAGTCGCCGGAGCGGCGCATTGACACCCCCGATTATTATATTGACCGGTTTGAGGTGACCAACCTGCAATATTTCATTTTTTGCCAGGCCACCGATCATAAACCGCCGCGTTACTGGAAGGGGCAGAAGTTTCCGGAAGGGCAGGATCTCCTCCCGGTCACGGAGGTGAATTATTTTGATGCCAATGCCTACGCCAAATGGGCCGGCAAGCGATTGCCCAATGAGTTGGAGTGGGAAAAAGCCGCGCGCGGCCGGGCCGGGTTCATCTACCCCTGGGGCGATGACTTCCTGCCCGATGTGGCTAACCTCAGCCTTTCCCCAAGAGCCAAGGCAGGGCAGGGACTTAAACCGGTGGGCAGTTTCCCCAGGGGTGCCAGTCCTTACGGAGTTCACGATATGGCAGGCAACGCCTGGGAATGGGTCTGGGAGTATTATCAACCTTATCCTGGAAATACTTTCAAGTCCCCGGACTACGAGAAGAAACACATCGTCGTGCGAGGCTTGTCATATATGGGTGTGGGCCATTTCAATAAAAAGGATTTTTTAAAAGTCATTTCGCTGAAGGCCCGTGCTTCTTACCGCGAACATCTCAATCCATTGGCAAGAAAAACGGATGTTGGTTTTCGTTGTGCGAAAGACCGCCCGCCGTTTATGGAAAGGGTGTTTGGCATTAAATCTGCCAGGGTGAAAGAATCTGCAGTATAAATTTTTGCTTGAATTGCTGGTTATTTTCACTGATTTTAATTGAGTAGTATACTATTATCATCCTGTTTGATTCCCCGAAATGTTAACCCCAAAATTAAGGTCATAAAACGTTTTGAAATTTGAAGATGTGTTAGGAACCCAGGTTCTTTTTCTTGATGGGGCCATGGGAACCATGGTGCAGAACCTGGAGTTGGAAGATTCCGCCTTTGGCGGTGCCGCGTTTAAAATGCTGACCGATCTGTTGATTTTTTCCCGCCCGGATGACCTGGAAGGCATTCACCTGAAATATCTGTCTGCCGGGGCAAACCTGATTGAGACCAACACCTTTGGCGCCTCTCCCCTGCGTCTGGCGGAATTCGATTTTACGCAAATCGACCTGGCAGATATCAAAGCGATACCACCCGCCCTCGATATAAGAAAATCCGATTACGCCGCAATCACTTACCATTTGAATGTCGAAGGTTGCCGCATTGCCCGAAAGGCGATCGACCGTTATAAAGCTTCGTCCGACTACGATGGGCGGCCCCTGTTCATTGCTGGTTCCATTGGGCCTTCCAACTATGTTTTATCCAAGACCGAAGCCGATCTCAAAAAGGCGACCTGGGCGCAAATTGTTGACAACAACAAAAAGCAGGTTTTGGGTTTAATCGAAGGTGGCGCCGATGTTCTCCTGTTTGAAACGCAACAGGATATTCTGGAACTGAAAGCATCCCTGATCGGTGCGAATGAGGCCTTCAGGGAGACCGGGAAAAAGGTTCCTGTTATTGCCCAGGTCACGGTGGACGGGTTCTCAAAGATGCAGATTTTCAACACCGATATTCACGCGGCCTATGTGGCGGTTCAGGGCATGGGAATTTCTGCTTTCGGCATCAACTGCAACACCGGACCGGAACTGATGGAAAGGACCGTGGAAAAACTTAGTCGCGTTTGTGGTCACCCGATATCCATTGTGCCCAATGCCGGGCAACCTGTCTCCGAAGACGGCAAAACCTGTTACAAACTGCAACCGGAAGAAATGGCTGACTATGTTGAGCGTTTCGTAAAAGATTTCGGGGTTTCCATTATTGGCGGTTGTTGCGGCACCACGCCGGAACATATTCGTGCCTTGTCAAACCGTTTGAAAGGCGTGGTTCCGAACAGAAAAAAAATAGGGAAACAGGTTTATGTCTCCGGCCCGCAGGAGGCGGTGGCCCTTGACAGTTCAGAAGCGTTACTGCGCATTGGTGAAAGGCTGAACGTCAGAGGCAGTCTAAAGGTTCGCGAAGCGGTGGAGCGCGACGATGGCATCCAGATGTCCACACTGGAAGAGGTAGCCGAAGAGCAGGTCAAGGATCTGGGGATCGAAATTATAGACGTTTGTATGGACAGCAACATCGTCGAAACCGAAGCGGTATTGACCGAAACCATTTATGAGTTGACCAGCGATTTCAAGGGGGTTATGTGCATCGACTCGTTTTCGGTTGAGGCGCTCAAGCAGGCTATTGAAGTCTATCCCGGCAGGCCGATTATCAACTCCATCAGTCTGGAAGAATATCAGGATGGAGTGAGCAAACTCGATGCGGTGCTATCTCAAACCGCGGAACATTACCCGGTCTACATCGCTTTGGTGAATGGACCGGAGGGGCCGGGCCAGACCGCTGACGAAAAATATGAGTTGGCGGCAGAAATTGTGAAACAGGCCGGAGAAAAATTCAATGTCTTGCCGGACCAGATTATTATTGATGTCAATGCCTACCCCATTGGGTCGGAGTCGGTGGAAGGTCTCAATTTTTGCGTCGAGACTTTGAAATGTCTGCCGCGTATCAAA
>PCTK01000178.1:7367-28912 GCA_002786505.1 Nitrospinae bacterium CG22_combo_CG10-13_8_21_14_all_47_10
AGACCAGCATTGGTGTGGGCAACCTGACCAACGGGTTATCGGCCAAGCCTTATATGCGCAAGGTGCTGACCAGCGTGTTTCTTGACGAAGCCAGAAAAGCCGGGTTGGACTGCGCCATTTTGAATCCGCATCATTATGTTCCGCTCGAAAGCCTGCCCGAGAGTGATGTGGTTCTGGCAAGAAAAGTTATTCTCGACCGTGACATGACCTCCTTTGAGGAACTGGAAGAGATTGCGTTGACCAAAAAAACGGGTGTCCAGACGAAAAAGGTCGTGTACGAAGATCTTGCTCTGGAAGAAAGTATCTGCCAGCGCATTAAAGACGGATTCAAACAAAAGCAGGAAGGCACTATTGAAAAAGAAGGTGGAGTTTTTCCCTACACAGACCGCATTGTGGAAGATGTCGCCAAAGCCATCGAAACCCATGCGCCGCTGGAATTTATAAGCAACCATCTCATGATAGCCATGCGCGAGTTGGGCGATGCTTTTGGTCGTGGAGAGGTGAGCCTGCCACACCTTTTAAAAAGCGCCGATGTCATGCGCCATGTGATGCAGTTTCTAGAAAGCTTCATGCGTTTTCAGAGCGGCATTGAGCCAGGTGCCGCGATTGACTATAAAGGGGTGGTGGTGATTGGCACCGTTTACCAGGATGTCCATAGCATCGGTAAAGACCTCGCGAAAACTTTGCTCGAAAATTATGGTTATCGGGTGATTGACCTGGGGGTGCAGGTTCCGCTGGACCGATTCATCGAGACGGCTAAACAGGAAAACGCCGATGCCATTGGCATGAGCGCATTGCTGGTGCAAACCTCCAATCACATGATAACGGTCTCCCGCATGTTGACGGACCAGAAATATTCCATTCCCATTCTCATTGGCGGCGCTCCGGTAAACTCCCGGCACGCCGGATATGTGGCCATGCATGGCGGTGAGAATACCTCAGCGATTCTGGATAATGTTTTCTACTGCGGGAGCGGAATGGATGGCGTCAACATCATGGGGCTTCTCATGGACAAGGGTCAACGCCCTGGTGTGCTTAAGGAAAATAAGGAAAAGTTGTTGCGCGAATACCAAAAGGCCAAGGGGATTCAGGAGGAGAAAGACAAGCTTTTACAGACCCTGCCGCGAAGAAAGGTCAGCTTCAGGCATCATGAAAGCCCTTCAGACGGATTCGGAATTCACAAGGTTGAGTTCAAACTGCATAAGCTTGCAGAAAATCTGGATCGAAAAAGTTTGTATTCGCTGAACTGGAAGTTTGGCAAAAAATCAAGCTGGATCCAAAAGGGAGTGACTCTGCAACAACTCCAGGCCCTGGAAAAAACCTGGATAGAGAAAGCCGAATCCAATGGATGGGTTGTTCCTAAAGCCCGGTTTGGACTTTTTCCGGCACAATCGGATGGGGATGAGGTCATTATTTATGACCCGCAGGATAAGAATAAGGAATTAGCCCGGCTCAAATTCGATGTTTGTATTGGAAAGGGAAGGAAAGATGTTTTTTCCGCAGGGCAGTATTTTCACCCCAAAACATCAGGGCAGTGGGATGCGATTGGACTGCAAATATCGACTGCGGGTGACAAGACAGAAGCGGGTATAGCAGTGTTCAAGGCGCAAAATGATAGTGAGTCGGCGTTATATTTGCAAGGTTTGAGCGACCGGGTGGCTGAAGACCTGGCAGAATTCATCCATCAACTGCTGGGCCAGCGGATCGGGGCTAAAAAGGACAACCGAGGTCAGCGCTATAGTCCGGGTTATCCGGGGATAACAGACCTGTCTTATAACCGCGTTATCTGGGAGCTTCTCGGGGCCGAGGATATTGGGGTGACCCTGACCTCAGCAAACGAGTTTTATCCGCCCAGCACCACTGCCGCAGTAATCTGCTTTCATAAAGAAGCCGGATACAGCTAGCAGTCTGTCGGGCTTGGAGTATCCCTGGATGTTATAATCTGGGTCGTAAACTATATATTATCGCCCCCCTTTCTCTGGAAACGCCATGAGCCAAATCCCGCCCATAACTAGATTTCAAGTCCTTTTAATTTTAAGCCGATAGGAAAATATTCATCGGATTAGTGTTCGCTTGTTTGACGGGATAGGGGATGATAGGGTAAACCTATGTTATAAAAGGTTTTGAATGGAAAAAGCTG
The DNA here is from genome assembly GCA_002786505.1 of Nitrospinae bacterium CG22_combo_CG10-13_8_21_14_all_47_10. GTDB lineage: Bacteria > Nitrospinota > Nitrospinia > Nitrospinales > VA-1 > LS-NOB. Next base: position 9,508 of record PCTK01000178.1, read on the forward strand.
GGGGGAAATAAAACCTTTGTATAGCTGTCATCATTTGTTAAGATAATAAGGGAGTTTACCCAACATAAAAGGATGTAGCCCCGCAGTTTTACTTCTGTGGGCCTCTTTTCAGTTTATAAATCCGCTATTTTTGAGGCAATTGAATCATGTTTAAGCGATTCACAGAGAGGGCGCGAAGAGTCATCATCCTTGCTCGCGAGGAAGCTGAGCTCTACCGTCACGAATATTTAGGCACAGAACATATTTTGCAGGGTGTTATCAAAGATGGCGGTGGCATTGCTGTTGCTATCGTGCAAAAAAGCGGAGTGAATCTGGTTCAGTTGAAGAAGGAGCTGGAAAAGAACCTGCCCCGTAGTTCAAACTCATTGATCATTGGGGATATCCCCTTTACTTCCCGAGCCAAGAAAGTTTTGGAGTTTGCGGTAGAGGAAGCGCGAGCCCTTAATCATAATTACATCGGTACTGAGCATCTTCTTCTGGGGCTTTTGAAGGAGAAGGAAGGCGTTGCTTGCCGGGTCCTGAATAGTTTTGGTATGTTCTTTGATGATGTCCGGGAAAAAATCGTGGAAATGTTCAAAGAACCCACCGAAAGCAATCGCGAAGTGGGCAAAACCCCGACTTTGGATGAGTTCAGCCGCGACTTGACGAAAATGGCCATCGATGGAAAGTTGGATCCGGTCATCGGTCGAGCCAAGGAAATCGAGCGGGTGATTCAGATTCTCAGTCGTCGCACCAAAAACAACCCGGTATTGATTGGCGAACCGGGTGTTGGAAAGACCGCAATCGTAGAAGGCCTGGCCCAGCTTATTTCCGAACGGGAAGTGCCCGATACTCTTTTTGAGAAACGGGTGGTCTCGCTGGATTTGGGCTCCCTGATTGCGGGTACCAAATATCGTGGTCAGTTTGAAGCCCGCCTCAAGGGTATCATGAAAGAAATTATCCAGAATGACAGCGTCATTTTGTTTGTTGACGAGTTGCATACTTTGGTTGGAGCGGGAGCCGCCGAAGGTTCGGTAGATGCTTCCAATATGCTCAAGCCGGCTCTTTCCCGTGGTGAGATCCAATGCATTGGAGCCACTACCCTGGAAGAATACCGGAAATACATCGAGAAGAATGGCGCCCTGGAAAGACGTTTTCAGCCCATCATTGTGAACCCCCCGACGGTGGAAGAAACTATTGAAATCATCAAAGGGTTGAAGGTTCCGTATGAATTGCATCACAGGGCAAAAATCTCGGATGATGCGATTGTGACGGCGGTCCGTTTTTCCGAACGGTACATCAGCGACCGGTTCCTCCCCGATAAAGCTATTGACGTGATTGATGAGGCTGGGTCCAGAGTGCGTCTGCGTGAGATCACTCAATCCCCTGAGATGAAAAAAATTCAGCGCGATATAGATATTGTCATTCGCGATAAAAAAATCTGCATCGAAAATCAAGAGTTTGAAAAAGCTGTTGAACTGCGCGACAAAGAAGAAACTCTGCGTGATAAGTTGGATGAGGTGAAGGCCGACTGGAATAAAGGCCGTGATGCCAGTGAACCCAGCATCACTGAAGACGATATTGCCGATGTTGTTTCCAGTATGACCGGAATACCACTCTCCCGAATTGAGGAGAAAGAAAGTGAACGTCTGATCAACATGGAGCAGGAACTGGCCTGTAAAGTAGTGGGTCAGGATGAAGCTATCAAAGTGTTGACTAAGGCGATTCGTCGGTCCCGCTCAGGTTTGAAAGATATGAAAAGGCCAATTGGCACCTTTCTTTTTCTTGGTCCAACCGGTGTTGGTAAAACAGAGCTGGCAAAAGTTCTGGCCGAGTTCCTGTTTGGTAATGAGGATGCGCTCATCCGACTGGATATGTCGGAGTATATGGAAAAATTCAACGTGTCCCGCCTGACTGGAGCGCCTCCGGGTTATGTGGGTTATGAGGAAGGCGGTCAGTTGACAGAAAAGGTCCGCCGTAAACCCTATTCGGTGGTCCTCTTTGACGAGATTGAGAAAGCCAACCCGGATATTTACCACCTCCTGTTGCAAATCATGGACGATGGCCGATTGACCGATAGTTATGGCCGAGTGGTGAATTTCAAGAACACGGTTGTGATCCTGACCTCCAACATCAGTTCACGGATGCTGGAAAAAGGAACCAGTCTCGGATTTCACAAGGACGACAATGAATTGAACTACGACAAGATGCAGAAAGAATTGAAGCAGGATTTGAAAAAGACCTTCAACCCCGAATTTCTCAACCGCTTGAGTGAGACCGTAGTTTTCCGTCCGCTGGAATTGGAGAATATTATCGAGATTCTTGATGTCCAGTTGAACGCTCTTAACGAACAGTTGATTCAGCAGGGACTAACCCTTGATGTGACTCCTGGCGCGAAGAGGTGGTTAGCTGAAAAAGGCTTCGACGCTAATTTTGGCGCCAGGCCCCTGAAACGGGCGATTCAAAAACATTTGGAAGATGTTCTGTCCGATGAAATGCTGAAAGGCCGTTTCAAAAATGGCGGGCTCATTGAGGTTAGTTTGCAGGATGACAGCCTGATATTTGTTGAAAAATCCGGAGCTCTAAATGTTGGTTGATAGGTTTTTCTTCGCTTAGACGAATGCGATGATGATAAAAAATGCTTAAAGTATTAAGTTTCAGTGGGTTATACTGCTGAGGCTTAGTACTTTTTTTTGCCTGCAAATGTGGGCGGAGTTTTATCCTGATAACTCAAAAAATTTCAGATAGTTCTGGCCAAATGGTAAAAAAAGCCCATATATTTTTTGCGGTCCTGATTGGCTTTGCTCTCCTTGCCTTGGTTTCCTCTGCGTCTGCTCAAGAAGGCGAAAATATCGGGTCCGTGAAGGTGGAAGGGAACAAGCGGATTGATGAGTCGACGATTCTTTATTACATCAAATCCAAGCCTGGCACCCGGCTTTCCAAAAAACAGATCCGTGAGGATATTGAGCAAGTTTACAGTCTGGGGCAATTCAAGGACATTCGTGTTGAAACAAAGGAGACTTTGAAGGGGCTGGAAGTCGAATTTTTTGTCGAAGAGATTCCCTCAATCGGGGATGTTGAAATCGTGGGTAACGACAAAATTGATACGAATGACATTCGGGAAAAAATTGGACTTAAGCGGGGCGCCACTTTTAATGATCACCTGGTTCTGGAAAGTAATGAGGAAATCCTCAAGCTTTATCGGGAAAAAGGATACTTTTTTGCCCAGGTAAACATTGGTACTCAGTCGAGCCAGGAAAACCTGGTTAACGTTTCGATCCGGATCAAGGAAGGGGAAAAGGTAAAAATTGAAAAGATTCGTTTTTCAGGAAACAAGTCTTTTCCAGATAAAGAACTCCTGGGGCAGATGGAAACACAGGAAAAGACCTGGTATTCCTTTGTGGATGATTCGGGGGTATATCAGAAAGATGTTTTAAAGTTGGACTTGTTTCGGTTAGAGGGCTTTTACCACGATCACGGTCATCTCAGGGTCAAGGTGTTGGAGCCTCGTATAGATATTGATAAAAAGGCAAAGCAAATTCATATCACTATCCCGGTTCAGGAAGGCCCACAGTTCCGTGTAAAGAGTTTGGACTTAAAGAGTGATGACGCGGTCTCCGCGGATGAAATTCAGAAAGGCATTCAGACCAAAGTTGGCGATGTTTATAATGTTTCCCAGCTTCGCCAGGATATTTTAACGATCGCTGATTTGTACTCCCAAAAAGGTTATGCGTATGCAGACGCGAACCCGATTTCCAAATTAAACGATGAAGACCGCACTGTGGAATTGTCCATCGAAGTGGATAAGGGCAAAAAGGTTTATGTTGGCAATATTGAGATTCTGGGGAACATTAAAACCAGGGACAATGTTATACGCCGTGAATTCCGCCTGAAAGAGGGAGAGTTGTTTGACGGGTCCAAGTTAAAGCGGAGCAAGCAACGGCTCAATAACCTCAATTTTTTTGAAGATGTCAAGATTGACACCCATAGAGGTCAGGACCCTGACCTCATTGATGTTCTCACCACTGTGACGGAAAGGCCGACCGGGTCGTTCTCCGTGGGCGCCGGTTTCAGCTCGGTTGAAAATCTTATTTTTACAACCTCAATTTCACAGGACAATCTGCTGGGATATGGCCAGAGGCTGAGTTTGAATGCCCAGTTGTCGTCCATCCGCTCCGATTTTGATTTGAGCTTTACCGAGCCACGCCTGTTTGATTCCGAAATACTTTTTGGGATTGACCTGTTTAACCGCGATCAGGATTTTCTCAGCTTTGATTCTAAATCAACCGGTGGTGGTTTCCGTCTGGGTAAAAATATTTCTGAGTATGACTCGGTTAACTTCAGATACCGTTTTGACAATGTGGAGGTATCTGGTCTGGCCGCCGCCGATGAAACGGCATTTTTCAAGAATGAGACTCGCGTGACCAGCCGAGTCGCGCCCACCTTTGTTCATGATTCGCGGGACAACTTTTTAAATCCTTCCAAGGGATGGAGGCATGTGGTAGGATTTGAATTTGCCGGGCTGGGAGGCGCGAAATTCAGCAAGTCTGTTTATGAGGTGACTTATTACCGTCCTCTGATGGGAAAACTCGTTGGCGCGGCGCATGCGCGGGTCAATTATGCGGATGGATATGGCGGAGAAAAACTGCCAGGTTTTGAAAGATACTTCATGGGAGGGCCGACTTCCCTGCGAGGTTTCACCATTGAGGATGTGGGGCCAAAAGATAATGATGGCGACCCGGTGGGGGGCAATCAATCGCTTCTTTTTAACCTGGAATTGCAGTATCCTTTCACCAAGTCTTTTCGCGGTTTTGTGTTTTATGATCGCGGAAATATTTATGGTGGAGGCACTAATACCAGCACGACCACTAATAATTTTGACTTGGGAGAAATGCGTCACAGCGTAGGTGCGGGCATTCGATTTATCAGTCCCTTTGGGCCGCTGGGTTTTGCCTATGGCGTCAAACTGGACAAGGAAACCGGCGAAGAAGCGGCGGAGTTTCATTTCTCGGCAGGAAGCGCGTTTTAAAATATAATATTAAAAAAGGATAAGGTTTATGCGGTTAACAATTTTTAAGAAGTTGGGAGTTATCTGCCCTCTGCTCATTTTAAGTTTCCTGGTTTGCGGGCCTTTTACAGTTTCATCTTTTGCGGCGGATAGCCGGATAGGGTTCCTGGATATTCAAAAAGCAGTTTCCAGCACTAAAGAGTGGAAAAATAACTTTGATCAATTTAAGTCGGATTTCACAAAAGAGAAACAAAGAATCAAACTCAAGGAACAGAAGATAAAAAAAATGCTGGAAGATTTGAACAAGCAAAGTTTTGTTCTGGACCCGGATCTGAAAAAGAAAAAAGAAGATGATTTTAGAAAAGAGAAAATAGAATTTGAAAGATATGTTCAGGATCAAAACGCGGAGTTTGGAAAAAAAGAAAAGGAAATGACCCAGGAAATCTTGCTTAAAATGATGGAAGTTATCAAGAAAATCGGTAAAGAAAAAAACTATACTATGATCCTGGAACAGAAGGTTGTTCTCTATCATGATCAAGGTAATGATTTGACGGACGTCGCGATCCGAACCTATGACAGGACCAATAAGTAGTTCCCGATAAAATTTCGATTAAGATAACCTGCTTGACCCCGCGCTTGAACGAATTTCCAGAACAGCCGCCTAAACCGAAAGAACGGACTCCCGATATGATGGATATTAATGAAATTAAAAAGATCATTCCCCATAGATATCCTTTTCTGCTGGTCGATAAGATTGTCGAGTGTGATATGGATTCCAGAATTGTCGGCATCAAAAATGTGACCATCAATGAACCGTTTTTTCAGGGGCATTTCCCGGAGTTTCCCGTCATGCCAGGCGTCCTTATTATTGAGGCCCTTGCGCAAGTTGCCTGTATTCTGGGCATTAAAATCATGAATAAGGAAGGGCAGTCTTCAGTTTTTTTTACCGGTATTGACGGGGCAAAATTCAGAAAGCCGGTTGTCCCGGGGGATCAATTGCGGTTGGAGTTGACTAAAATCAAGCAACGGGGAACACTGTTCCGATTTGAAGGCAAGGCGTATGTAGGTGAGGCTTTAGCCACTGAATGCACTATCCAGGCAATGCTCGGAAAAGACTGATTTTCCAGGTGGGGATTTAACCATTATTTTGTGTACTGTCTTGTCAATCATGAACGGTTTTACCTTTTAGGACGTGACTATTCACTCCAGTGCAGTCATTCACCCGGATGCCGAACTGGCCCAGGGAGTCGAGGTGGGCCCTTTCACCACCATTGGCGCCAAGGCTCGGATAGGAGAAGGCACGATAGTTGGCCCCAATGTTTTGATTGAAGCGGGCGCGATTATCGGCAGGAACTGTAATATTTTCCATGGTGCTTCGCTGGGCGGAGAACCCCAGATTCTTAATTTTAAAAATGTTCCCGCCTCATTGGAAATTGGTGATGGAACTGTAGTTCGAGAGTATGTCACCATTCACAGGTCGGGATTTGAAGGGGGTGTAACCCGGGTCGGTAAAGGTTGCCTCCTCATGGCCTATTCGCATGTCGGCCACGATTGTGAAATAGGTGACGGGGTGGTTATTGTAAATAGTACTGCGTTATCCGGCCATGTTATTGTAGAAGACAAAGCTTTTATCTCGGGCCTGGTGGGCATCCACCAGTTTGTCCGAATAGGTCGGAATGCAATGGTTGGGGGAATGGCGCGTGTGAATCAGGACATCCTGCCCTTTTCGATCGTGGAAGGAAACCCGGCCCGGCTTTATAGTACTAACTCGGTGGGACTCAAGCGGGCAAACTTCAAGCCGAATGTCCGGGCGGCTATTAAAAAAGCTTTGAAATTAATTGCCCAGCCGGAACTGAATACCAAACAGGCTGTGGAAAAAATTTCAGCGGAAATTGAAATGTTTGAAGAAATTCAATATCTCATAAATTTTATAGAAAATTCCTCCAGAGGAGTGACCAAATAGTGGCAAAGATAAGAGCGGGTGTGGTTGGAGTGGGTAGAATGGGTCAATACCATGTCGGAGTTTTATCCGAACTGCCGGAGGTCGAACTTGCAGGGGTAGTCGATATTGATCCCCGTCAGCGAGAGGCTATTCAGGATACCTATCAGACTTCCAGTTATGCGGACGTTGAGGAAATTTTCGGGAAGATTGATGTCGCCGTAGTCGCGGTGCCCACAACATTGCATTATCCTATTACCAAAAAACTACTTGGTAATGGTATTCATGTTTTGCTGGAAAAACCCTGCGCCAACAACCTTGATCACGCCCGTGAGCTTTTTCAATTGGCCCAGGACAAAGGCCTGACTCTACACATTGGTCACGTGGAACGTTTTAACGGTGCGGTGCAGGAACTCCATAAAATTGTCGAAACCCCACTTTTTGTAGAGTGTAAGCGCATGGGGCCTTTCGCGGAAAGGATCCGGGATGATGGAGTGGTTTTGGATATCATGATCCATGATATAGATATCGTTCTTAACCTCATTCAGTCCAAAGTGGTCACAGCGCATGTGCTTGGAGCTTCGGTGTTTTCTGACAAAGATGACCTTGTGAGCGCCCAACTCGAATTTGAAAATGGATGTATTGCCAATATCATTGCCAGCCGTGCTTCCCAGAATAAAGTCCGAACCTTGTCGGTAACGCAGAAAGATTCTTTCGTGGTTTTGGATTACACCGACCAGGAAATATATGTTCACCGGAAATCCTCTTCGGAGCATCAAATGAGCAAGGGTTCACTGCGGTATAAACAGGAATCGCTGGTTGAAAGAATTTTTGTTCATAAAGAAAATCCCCTGAAGCTGGAACTCCAGCATTTCATTGATTGCGTTAAAAATGGTAGCCCCCGAAATGTTGCCGTGAATAATGAACTTTATTCGCTGGAAATTGCTTTGGATATTCTGGCCCAGTTCAATCGAAAAAGAAGAAATTAGCTTCGCAACCTGAACTGATATCGTAGTCCTGTAAATTGCATCATCGCGTAAATGGGCGATGTCCTTCGCAATCTTCTTTGCTCATCTATTATGCAACCCACCCATGACAAGATAGGTCTTATAGCTGGCGCGGGAGAAGTTCCAGTTTATTTTGCGCGGAAAGCCAGCCAGTTGGGAATAAAAATTATCAGCATCGGTTTCACGGAGGAAATTCAAAATAGTCTGATGCCATTTTCCGAAATGAGCTACTCGATTGGAGTCGGTCAGGCAGGAAAGATTCTTGCGACTCTAAGAAAAAATAATGTTAGAGATTTGGTGATTTTAGGTAAGGTTGAAAAAAATGTCATTTTCAAATTGCAAAAATTTGACCTTAAGACTCTAAAGTTTTTGAAAAATATTGTGACGCACGAAGACAAGGTTTTACTGTCGGGGATGATTGAAGAGCTCGCGAAAGAAGGTTTCAAAGTTTTGAACCAAAAAGAATTTTTGTCTGATATTTTCCCTCCAAAAGGAAACTTGACCCGCAGGGTGCCCACCAGGCAGGAACTGGCGGATATTGAGTTTGGTCTGCCCATTGCCCGTCGATTGGCGGATTTGGAAATTGGCCAGACCCTCATTGTGAAAAATAAAACCGTGGTGGCGGTTGAAGCTCTTGAAGGAACGGATCGGGCCATACAAAGGGGATGCGAACTGGCCCAGGGAAAGTGTGTGGTGATCAAAGTCAGCAGAACCAATCAGGATTATCGTTATGATAGTCCTGGCATTGGACCGCAAACTATTCGTATGCTGAGCGAAGGGTCGGTTCTGGCACTGGAGGCAGAGCGGGTCATGGTGGTGGAGCAAGAGAAAGTCCTTGATCTGGCTAACGCCGCGAAAATTTCCGTGATCTGTTGCTAGGCTTCCCCTTGGCAGGGGAGATACATACTAAGAACCCGATGAGTCGAGAACATGATTGATAGCAATAAAAATAAATTGTACTCGGAATCCAGTGTCCCTTTGGCCAACGACGAAGGTTCCCCACATTTTTTAATCATTGCTGGCGAAGCCTCTGGAGATTTGCATGGCTCGAATCTGGTATCTGCATTAAGCGCCTTTCTGCCGCGGGCTCAGTTTACCGGAATGGGTGGATCGAAAATGCGGGAGGCCGGAGTGGCTACGCTCTTTGGTATCGAGCGTATGGGCACGGTAGGGGTGGTTGAAGTATTGGGAGAATTCGGCCATTACTACAAAGTTTACCGGACATTGAAGAGGGAAATTGCCTCACGCCGCTATGCCGCGGTGATTCTCATCGACTACCCCACTTTAAACCTCAGGCTTGCAAAGCAGGCCCGGCGTTTTGATTGTCCGGTATTCTTCTTCATCAGTCCACAAATCTGGGCCTGGAGGAAGGGAAGGATCCGCCATATCCGTGAGTCTGTGAGCAAGATGTTTGTTGTTCTCCCGTTTGAAGAAAAGTTGTATTTGGATTCCGGCGTGGATGCGGAATTTCTCGGGCATCCGTTTGTGGATATGGTACTCCCCAGCCGGACTCGTGCAGAGAGTCGGGAAAAATATTCTTTGAGTCCAAAGATCAAAACCGTCGGGCTTTTACCCGGAAGCAGGATGAACGAGATCAACTCTCTGCTGGATGTAATGGTTCAGGCGGGCGAAAAAATTCGCGATGAACTGGGTTCCTGCCAGTTTCTCCTCCCTGTTGCAGACTCCATTGACCCGGATATTATCCGTCAGCGTCTGGGAACCAATCCGCTTGGCATTCAATTGATCGAAGGCGAACCTTATGATGTGATGAACAGTTGCGACATGTTGATCATTGCTTCTGGTTCTGCCACATTGGAAGCGGGGATTCTGGGTTGCCCCATGGTCATCATCTACAAGCTGAATCCCTTGACCCACTTGCTGGCGCGATGGTTGGTTAAAATTCCATTGGTGGGACTGGTAAATATTGTTGCGGGTGAAGAGGTGGTGCCCGAATTGATACAGGATAAAGTGACGGCAGAAAATATTTCGACTCAGGTGCTTGCGGTTTTGCAGACACCCGAAAAGGAACAGGCGATTCGGGAGCGTCTCCTCGAAATAAGAAAAACCCTGGGCGAACCCGGAGTCATGAAAGTTGTCGCGAAACGCATTGCTGATTTTATGGATGAATTGAGTATCAATGAAAAAACTCCTGTTTAATTATGTACTCCCATACCTTCTATTTGGCCTGATTTATCTCTGGTGCCTGACTCTTCGTTCAAAAAACCTGAATGAGGAAGAAGAAAACCATTTTAAAAATCTCGCCGGACCTTATATTCTCACCTTGTGGCATGGCAGAATTTTTTATCTGTTTTATTACCTTCGACGGCATCCGGAATATTTCCTGTTGATCAGCCCTAGTGAAGATGGCGATCTTCTGGCCCGGCTTGCTCGACTGATGGGTTATTCTGTCATACGGGGTTCCACCTATAAAAAAGCCGTTCCCGCGGCCCGATCCCTGATAAAAGTTTTGCGTAAAAATAATAAGATAATTATTATTGCCGATGGCTCCCGTGGACCGCGATGCGTGGCCCAGTCGGGATCGGTGCAGTTGGCGGGAATAACCGGCGCGCCTATTTTCCCTATGACCTTCGGAGCTAGAAATAAAGTGGTCTTAAATAGCTGGGACCGATTTGTCATTCCCCTGCCTTTTACCCGTTGCACCCTTAACTTTTCATCTCCAATTTCTCTCGCCCGCAGGGCAGACGAGCAAAGCATTGAGGAAAAACGATTGGAGTTGGAAAACACCCTGAACCTTATAACTGAGGTCGGTGACGAGGGCTGAAAATTGCTTTAAATTTAAACATTTCTAACCCACGGTCGCCCTAAATTCGGGCATTTATCCCCGTTTGAATTTCCTCATCAGTTGTGCTATAGTTCGCCCGTATTATAACCCCTTTTAATTTATATGTTTTTGGCGGGGCCTGTCGAAGGGATTGAAAAATCCTTGTTGGCATGGATATTGAATTAAGCGATAGTAACCGGTTAGGGGATTCACGAAAAAAAATCATTATGGCTTGGCAAAAATTCCGGCTATAAGGAGAATCGTCCGCCAGCCCGGATCTTTTTTGAACAAACTGAGGAAAACAATATGAAAAAGGTTGAGGCGATCATCAAGCCGTTTAAGCTGGATGAAGTGAAAGACAAGTTGAATGAGATCGGGGTTAAGGGAATAACTGTCAGCGAAGTAAAAGGGTTTGGCAGGCAAAAGGGACACACGGAACTGTATCGTGGCGCGGAATATGTGGTGGACTTTCTTCCCAAAATTAAAATGGAGATCATCGTTAGCGACAACCAGGTCGAAGATGTGATCAATACCATTATGCAGGCCGCGCAAACCGGGAGAATTGGTGACGGAAAAATATTTGTGACAGATCTTCAGGATACGGTGCGGATTCGTACCGGAGAACGCGGAGATGACGCTATTTGATTCGTGGGCTCTGCGACAGCGGAGCTGTATTCTTTTTTGAAAATTTCCCCAATCCGTGGTAACTGGGTTTTATATATGAAACGGGCTCCGTGGCAACGGGTCTCGTTTTATATATATTTGTATGTTTTTAATCGATAACTATTTTTTGCAGGAGAACCATTAATGACCCCCAAAGAGGCGGTAGATTTCGCAAAAAAGCATAATGCGCGAGTTGTAGATGTGAAGTTCATGGATCTTCTAGGATCCTGGCAACATTTTTCTGTGCCGACGAGTGAGTTGGAAGAGCACTTATTTGAAGAAGGCCTGGGGTTTGATGGTTCCAGCATCCGCGGATGGCAGGCTATTAACGCCAGTGACATGATAGTTATTCCTGATCCGACCACCACGGTTATGGACCCGTTCATGAAAGTCCCGACAGTCAGCATGATCGGAAATATTGTGGACCCGGTCACCAAGGAGAAATACAGTCGCGATCCGCGCAATATCGCGCAGAAAGCAGAATCCTATCTCAAATCCACTGGAATCGGAGACACTGCCTACTTTGGGCCGGAAGCGGAATTTTTTATCTTTGATAATATTCAATACGATTCCACCACGAATGAATCATTTTATTCGATCGACTCTATTGAAGGAAACTGGAACACAGGCCGGGACGAAGGCCCGAACCTGGGCCACAAGCCCAGGCATAAAGAAGGTTATTTCCCGGTTGCGCCCAGCGATACGTTTCAGGACATCCGCTCCGAAATGATGTTGCTCATGGAGCAGGTTGGAATCGGCATGGAATGCCATCATCATGAAGTTGCAACCGGTGGACAAAATGAACTTGCTATGCGTTTTGCGCCACTGGTTAAATGTGCTGACAGCCTGATGTGGTACAAATATATCGTTAAAAACGTTGCCAGGGCGAATAACAAAACCGCAACCTTTATGCCTAAACCAATGTTTGGAGATAATGGAAGTGGGATGCATGTTCATCAGAGCATCTGGAAAGATGGCAAGCCCCTGTTTGCCGGAAATGGTTATGCAGGTTTCAGCGAAATGGGAATGCACTACATCGGCGGTATTTTGAAACACTCCCGTGCGATTTGCGCTTTTGCCGCACCGACCACCAACTCCTACAAACGGTTGGTGCCCGGCTATGAAGCCCCGGTTAACCTGGCTTATTCCAGCCGGAACCGGAGCGCGTCCATCCGGATCCCGATGTATTCTCCGAGCCCCAAAGCCAAGCGCCTCGAACTCCGTTATCCCGACCCGTCTTGCAATGGCTATCTGGCTTTCTCGGTAATGCTCATGGCTGGTCTGGATGGTATCGAAAATAAAATTGATCCTGGTGAGCCGCTGGATAAAAATATTTACTCCCTCGGGCCCGAAGAGTTGGCGGGCATTCCCACTCTGCCTCATTCTTTGGATCAGTCACTTCAAGCTTTGGAGGAGGATCATGAATTCCTTCTCAAGGGCGATGTGTTTACTCAAGACTTGATTGAGACCTGGATCGAATATAAACGTGAGAATGAAATTGCGCCTATGCGTTTGCGTCCGCACCCTATGGAATTCCAAATGTATTACGACTGCTGATTTCAAAAAAAGTTTAACACTAAAGCCCCTTGGGTTCTCCCAAGGGGCTTTTTTATGGGATGAATTAGAAAGGTACTTGGGTTAAAATCCGAACGCCCTGGGAAAATTTCTATGACCTTTAATGAAGAACTGATCTGCCGAATTCACCAACGCCAGCCTTGGGATGAAACCCTTTCCCAGCCTTTGCGGGGTTTTGCGCTTCGCGATCCAGAAAATTCCTGGAAAGACCTTGTTGCCCTGGCTGGTCATGCCCGATTTGAAAAACTGTATCCAGATTTTTTCAAGGTTTTACTGGAATTGATTTCCGGTTCGCATAACGCGGATATGGCCTTGCACAATTTCGAACGCTTTTCAGGAAAAATTCTGGACAAGGATTATTTATACACACAATTGACAGAATCACCGCCTTTTTTTAAAGCCCTGGTTTTTTTGTTTTCCGGCAGTCAGATTCTCACTGATGCTTTGCTCAAGGAACCTTCATATGTAGATTGGTTGAGTCGGCCTGAGACTTTAGCTAATTCCAAATCTAAAGATATGCTGATGCGGGATTTTTATGAGATGGCAGGAGAAGAATTTCAAAGCAAAAACATTTTTTCACCCTTAAGAAAATTTAAAAAACGCGAATACATACGAATCGGATTGCGCGACCTGCTGGGAAAGGTCGACTTCCAGGAAACGGTTGAAGATATTTCCAACCTTGCCGATGTTTGCCTGCAAGCCGCTTATGAACATGCCGACCGGGAATTGCGCAAGAAATATGGCAGTCCTTTTTATCAAACTGCTGATGGAAACTGGAAAGAATCGGAATTTGCCATTCTGGGTATGGGCAAACTCGGGGGCCGCGAACTTAATTACAGCTCAGATATTGACCTGATTTATATTTATTCGTCGAATCAGGGGGAAACACGCCCTGCGAGCGAAAAAGATTCATCTATCTCAAGAATCAGCAATCATGAATATTTTACCAGGCTGGCACTGGAAATTACCAAATCCCTCAACGAAATAACCGCGGATGGCAATGTGTTCCGGGTAGACCTTGAACTGCGCCCGGAAGGAAAAAGTGGCGAGATTGTGAACTCCCTGGCCAGTTGCGAAATTTATTACCAGTCATGGGGAAGAACCTGGGAAAGGCAGGCTCTCATCAAAGCCCGTGTTTCCGCAGGCAGTGATAACCTGGGCAAGGAATTCTTTGAAATGATTGAGCCGTTTATTTACCGGCGAAGCCTGGACTTTGAGGCCATTGAAGAAATAAAGTCCATGAAGCACAAAATCAATAAAAGCCTCAAGGGAAAATACTCCAGGGGAAATATTAAATTGGGTTTCGGGGGAATCCGGGAAGCAGAATTCTTTGTCCAGGCCTACCAATTGTTATTGGGCGGGAGAGATAAAAGCTTGCGTGTTCGCGATTCACTGGGAGCCATGAAAACCCTTCGCGAAAAAAATATAATTACAGAAGAGGATCACAACCGGCTCCGCGAGGCTTATATTTTTCTGCGCAACCTGGAAAACCGTGTGCAGATTACCTTCGGCCTGCAAACCTACCTTCTACCTGATAACGAAACTGACTTGGCCGTGCTGGCCCGAAAAATGAGGATTTCGGGGGATAGTCAGAAAGCTCTGGCTGATAACCTGATGAAGGAATATGAAAAACACACGCAGGTTGTGGGAACCATGTTCGCCGAACAATTTGTCGAAAAGGAAAAGCGGGAAGCCGCAGAAACGATTTCCAGCGAATGGAACCGGGCTCGAATAGGGGAGGAGCAGTTTACGGAAAGCAGGCTGGAAGAAATCCCCCTTCTTCCCGATCCGAAAAGAGCTTACCGGTTTCTTGAGTCCTTTCGCGATGGACCCCAGTTTTCGCATCCGTCTATGCAAAGCATTCAGGGATTTTACAGCATCATTCCCAAAATATTCCAGCAGTGCGGAAAGGTTCCCAGGCCGGACTCGGCAATTGAGAACCTGTGCCGGTTTGTGGAAGCGACGGGAGCCAGGGAATCTTTTCTTAATTTATTCCTGGAAAATGAAAAATTTCTTGAGTTACTGCTCATACTTTTTGGTAGCAGTGGATTGTTATCGCAAATCCTGATCAGACGGCCTGACCTGGTGGATGTTTTGACGGACATGGATAGTATTTACCGTTTCAAGTTGGCTGAAAAAATACAGGAAGATTTAAACCGGGCCTTAAAAAATTCTCCGGATTTTGAGTCCAGGTCCTTGGTGCTCCGGCGTATTAAACAGGCCGAGGAACTTCGTATCGGGGTGCGCTACCTGATCAAGGAAGCGGACCTTGCCGGGACGTTGGCGGACCTTTCAAATCTTGCGGATGTTTTTCTGGAGACGGTATTTCAGATTGCCTGTGAAGAGTTAGAAAAAAAATCAGCCGACCGCAACCTTCGTGATTTTTGCATCATTGGTATGGGCAAGCAGGGAGGGCATGAACTGAATTTCGGATCGGATCTTGATGTCCTGCTGGTCTACGATGAAGGAGAAAGCGAACCCCCTCCTGAGGGATTTGCCGCTTACTACTCAGCCTTATCGCAGATGATCTATAAGCTGACATCTGAAATGACTTCGGCCGGCTATGCTTACAAGATTGATACGGAACTCAGGCCCGAGGGTGATTCGGGGGTATTGGTGCTTTCTGTCCAGGGTTATGAAAAATACTTCCAATCCCGAGCCAAATTCTGGGAGCAACAGGCCCTGGTGCGGGCACGGTTTGTGGCGGGCAACCCAGAGGTTGGGAAAAAATTCATTGAGTCCGTTCACCGTTTTGTTTATCGGGAGAAGTTTGAATACGGCTCGCTCATAGAGATTTCACGCCTCCGGGAAAGAATGGAGCAGGAACTGGCAAAGGAAGCCACTAAAGGAAAAAATGTGAAACTGGGTTTTGGGGGTTTAGCCGATATCGAGTTTGTAGTGCAGATTCTCCAGTTGATGCACGGTAAAAAGTTTAAGCGTCTTCGTCAGACCAACACACTTTCTGCCTTGAAAAACTTTGTTGCCCTTGGTTTGGTTGACCAGGGCATGGCCGAAGAACTTCAGGACAGTTATCTTTTTCTGAGAAACCTGGAATGTGTCCTGCGGATCATCCGCGACACTCCTACCAACAATCTTCCTAAGAAAAGCAATGAGTTGGCACCCGTGGCCCGTCTGCTTGGCTATGAAGGTGATTCTGCCGAAATCCTGGCAGGCACTTTGCTCGTTGATTATGATCGCCATACCCAGCGGGTCCGCAAACATTATCGTAAAACTATAGGCAACCTCCTTCGTGCCCATTAGCCACTGGGCAGGAGCCAACGAGCAATTATATTTACCGCCGGGAAAAATTCCTACTCATCAGCTCCACGCTTAGTGGCCTGGTTGAGCTTATAGTCGATGCTGTCGATTAGAGCCTGCCAACTGGCTTCAATGATATTTTCGGAGACGCCCACTGTTCCCCATCTGGAATGATGGTCGCCAGATTCCACCAGCACCCGGGTTTTGGCGCGGGTGCCTTGTTTCTCATCCAGAATGCGGACCTTGTAGTCATAGAGGTTGACATCTTCCAGTTCCGGATAAAATTTTACCAGGGCTTTTTTGATGGCTTTATCAAGGGCGTTGATCGGGCCTGTGCCTTCGGCGGCTGAAACTTCCTGAACGCCATTGACCAGCAACTTGACCGTGGCCTCGGAGATGGGTTCTTCATCTTCCTTGCGTTTTTCAACGATGACACGGAACCCGATAAACTCGAAAAAAACTTCTTTCTGGCCCAAGGCGTCACGCATCATCAGTTCAAAAGATGCTTCGGCACCTTCATACTGGAAGCCGAGATTCTCGGACTCTTTAAGAGAATTGAGAATTTTCGCTACCTTGGGATCATTATCATTAATATTGATGCCATATTCCTTGGCTTTGTGGAGCACACTACTTTTACCTGAAAGATCGGAAACAAGAATGCGCTGATGATTGCCCACTTTTTCAGGTTCGATGTGTTCATAGGTCAGCGCGTTTTTGCGCACCGCGCTGACATGCACACCGCCTTTATGGGCAAACGCGCTTTTCCCTACAAACGGTTGCTGGTTCCAGTGCGCCCTGTTGGTCAACTCATCGACAAAAGCGGAAACGTCTTTCAGGGATTGCAGTTGCTTGTCGGTCACACAGTCAATCCCCAATTTCATTTTCATATTGGCGATGATAGAAACCAGATTGGCGTTGCCGCAACGCTCTCCATAGCCGTTGATGGTGCCCTGCACCTGGTCTGCCCCGGCCTGAACGGCGGTAAGAGAATTAGCGACCGCCACTTCTGAATCGTTGTGGGCATGGATCCCCATTTTTACGGAGATGGATTTTTTAATTTCTCCAAAGATTGAGCGCACCTCGTGCGGAAGTGTGCCGCCATTGGTGTCACACAGGACGATCCAATCGGCCCCGGCAGATTCGGCTTCTTTGATCGCCTTGAGGGCATAGTCCGGATTATTTTTATAGCCATCAAAAAAATGTTCACAATCAAAGAGAACTTCATCGCGGTGCTTTTTCATGTAAGCGATGCTCTCATAGATCATGCGCAGGTTTTCGTCGAGGGTGGTGCCCAAGGCGTCTATCACATGCAGGTCCCAGGTTTTTCCGAACAGGGTCACAACCTGAGTTTCGGTTTTTAAAAGGGCTTGCAGAACGGCATCGTCTTCCACTTTTTTTTCAGGATAGCGAGTGCTACCGAAGGCAGTAATCCGGGTTTGGGAAAACTTGGCGCGGTTGGCCTTTTCAAAAAAATCAATATCTCTTGGGTTTGATCCCGGCCAGCCGCCTTCGACATAGTGCACTCCCAACTCGTCCAGTTTATGGGCGATGCGGATTTTATCTTCGACGGTGAAGGAGATGCCTTCCGCCTGGGATCCGTCCCTGAGGGTGGTGTCATAAATTTTTACGGAACTCATTTTTAAACAACTCTCACTTTTTTAGCGGTTTTCTTTTTGGCGCTCTTTTTAGCGGGCTTGCTCGCCATATCAAAGGCATCGTGCAGGGCGTTGACCGCAAGCCTGGAATGTTTTTGCTCTACGATGCAGGAGACTTTGATCTCGGAGGTGCTGATCATTAATATATTAATATCATTAGCGGACAAAGTTTTAAAAATTTTTGCCGCGACTCCGGAGTGACTGCGCATGCCCGCCCCAACAATAGAAATCTTAACAATCTTTGCGTCGGCAATGACCTGGGTAGCATGGATATTTTTTGCCACTTTATTCATGATGACCATGGCTTCATCCAGTTCCTCCCGGGCCAGAGTGAACGACAGGTCGGTGTGCCCCTGTTCACTGACATTCTGAATGATCATGTCCACGGAAATGGACGCAGATGCCAAAGGCTCAAAAATATTTGCGGCGATACCCGGCTGGTCCGGAACTTCTTTCAGGGTGATTTTTGCCTGGTTTTTGTCGCACATGATTCCGGAAACTACCGGTTGTTCCATTTTCGGATCCTCCTCGCAGATCAAAGTTCCCTTATCTTCTTCCGTGAAAGAAGATTTGACGATCAGGGGCATCTTGTATTTGTGGGCAAACTCTACGCAACGAATTTGCAGGACTTTTGCTCCCAGACTGGCCATCTCCAGCATTTCATCATACGATACCACATCCAGCCTTCTGGCCTGCGGCACCATTCTGGGGTCGGCGGTATAAACTCCATCGACATCGGTATAGATTTCACATTGACGCGCGCCCAGCGCAACCGCCAGGGCCACGGCCGAGGTGTCTGACCCTCCTCTGCCTAATGTCGTCACATCCCCTTCCGCATTGATGCCCTGGAATCCGGCGACCACGAGCACATGGTTTTCTTCAAGCAATTTACGAGCCCGCTGGGTATCAATATTGGTAATGCGAGCCCGGGTGTGGGTGCTGTCTGTCTGCATGCCTATTTGCCTCCCTGTCATCGAAAGGGCGGGTATACCCCTGGTTTGCAGAGCAAGGGCCAAAAGGGCGGCGGAGATACGCTCGCCTGATGACAGGAGCAAATCGACTTCCCGTCGCGCGGGATTTTGAGAAAGACTGCGTGCCATTTCCAACAACTTATTGGTTTCTCCCGCCATGGCCGAAACCACGACAAGGATATCAATGCCGGATTTCCGGGTTTTGACGATGCGGTCAGCCACATGTTCAATGCGTTCCAGAGTTCCTACAGAGGTGCCGCCATATTTTTGTACGATTAAAGGTTTGCTCATAACCGGTTTGCCAAAAAAGCCGCCAATAGATCGGGCGCGTTGTCGAAGGGTTTTCCTGTTGCTAAAAGTTGTTCATCATATTTGCCATTAGTATTCCCTGACGCGGCGGGATAAACCAGATAGGGAACAGGAGACCGTTCATATTTCATCGACATGGCGGAACTGACATGGTTGACCACCACCATCATTTTTATATCACCCATTGTTTCCATGGCCTGTGCCAGAGGTTTAATGACCTCCGTATCGAAGTCTTCGATCACTAAAATCTTATCGTCAA